>CAKMKL010000318.1 GCA_927443375.1 uncultured Paenibacillus sp.
AGCTTGGTAGAGCACCTGGTTTGGGACCAGGGGGTCGCATGTTCAAATCGTGTCATCCCGATTTTATATCTTTGCGGGTGTAGTTCAATGGTAGAACTTTAGCCTTCCAAGCTAATAGCGTGGGTTCGATTCCCATCACCCGCTTCATAAACAAAGAAAGAGCTGTGGATTATCCGCAGCTCTTTCTTTGTTTTCCGGTAAAAGGATGGATAGGAATTAGTGAGACCTGAGGAAAGGCGTGTCTTTGATGACAGCGGGAATGCCGGTATGCTGATATGTTATATTTACATAATTATCCCCATTGAATACAAGAAGCCAAGGAGCCTACCGCATGACAGACAAAGTAATTCGAATCTTCAAAATTATCAACGCGATCCAGTCTAATCCAGGAATCACAGCCACGGATCTAGCCTTCAGATGTGACGTGACCCTCCGGACGATTTACAGGGATCTTGATATTATCAGCCATTTCGCCCCGGTTACGAATGAAGGCAAGGGAACGGGCTACAGGTTCCTGGGTAAGTTTTTTCAATATCCGCTGGATTTCTCTGAGCAGGAGGCATTGGCATTCTCCCTTTTGCCCTCAGTGCTGAATCCGGACAAAATTCCCCCGGGTTTTCACACAGCCTACGACAAGGTTATGGGCACACATCTGAAAGAAAAGTATAAGCAGAATGGAATTCTGGAGAACATTGCGGACATTATTCAAATGGGGAAACCTGCTTACCGCAAAGAAAGCCGCAATTTTCTGCAGCCGATTATCGGAGCGATTCTGGAACAACGGAGCATCCGGACGATATATCACTCTCAGTCACGCAATGCCACAACAGAACGTGAAATTGATCCTTATTATTTAATTCCGCGCGATCAGCGCTTTTATCTTATAGGATACTGTCATGTTAAGGGAGCTATCCGTACCTTCCGCATGAGCCGGTTTCAGCAAGTCGAGGTCACGGATTCTAGCTTTGACAAAAGCGGGTTTAATATTAGAAGTTATTTGAAGCATACATGGTCGATTAACCGCGGGAATAAATACATAAGGTTCAAGGTGCGTTTTTCTTCTGAGGTGGCGCGCTACATTAAGGAAGAAGAGCTGTTTGTTCATCCACGGATGTGCGACGAGCAGGACGGCAGTCTTCTGTTCGAAGTGACCGTTAACAATGCGAATGAGTTCATGAAATGGATTTTGCAATATGGCCCAAACGCGGAGATTCTCGAACCCCTGTCGGCCAGAGCGGAGCTTCAGCTTCAATTGGAGCAGTGGGTGGGGCTTTATCAGTAGTGTTGGAAAATCGTATACTCCCGGGCTAGGAGCCCGGGGGTTTTTGTTGGGAGCTTTTATTCAGCTGCAGGTACAGGTAATCCAAGTCCGGCAGCCACACGCTGCCCGAACTCAGGATCAGCTTTGTAGAAGTGGCCGATCTGGCGGATTTTGATCTCATCGTATTCCACAGGTGTCATGGCCCCTACGATATTCTGCACAAGCCGGGCACGCTCCTCTTCACTCAGCAGACGGTACAAATCACCAGCTTGCGTATAATGATCGTTGTGATCGTATGCCACACTGTCTGCCTGGCCGGAAACCTTGAAAGGTGCAGGCTTTTGTTGTGGAGATTCTGTTGCTCCGCCAAAGCTGTTAGGCTCGTAGTAGACGGACCCGCCGCCATTGCTGGTGGAATTCATCGCACCGTCACGCTGGTTATTGTTCACCTCGGCGACAGGCCGGTTAATCGGCAGCTGGTTGTGGTTGGCACCTACCCGGTAACGGTGGGCATCGGCGTAAGCGAACAGGCGGCCCTGGAGCATTTTGTCGGGGGAAGCTTCAATTCCGGGGACGAACGATCCAGGGGAGAAGGTGGCTTGCTCAACTTCTGCGAAATAGTTCTCAGGATTACGGTCCAGTACCATGCGGCCAACCTCAATCAGCGGATAGTCCTTCTGCGACCAGACCTTGGTTACGTCGAACGGGTCGAACCGGTACGTATCAGCCTCTTCTTCCGGCATGATCTGTACGCAGAGTCTCCAGGCCGGGAAATCGCCTTTATCAATGGCGTTGAATAAGTCCTCGGTATGATAATCTGGATTCTCACCGGCAAGCTGTGCCGCCAGGTTGACATCCAGATTTCTTACACCCTGTTCTGTTTTGAAATGATATTTCACCCAAACAGCTTTCCCTTCAGCATTGACCCATTTAAAGGTATGGCTTCCGAAGCCATGCATATGACGGAGCGTTGCCGGAATGCCACGGTCTGACATCAGGATGGTAACCTGGTGCAGTGATTCGGGCGATAAAGACCAGAAGTCCCAGACAGCATTTGGATTCTTCAGGTGCGTCTGCGGATGACGTTTCTGGGTGTGGATGAAATCCGGGAACTTAATCGCATCGCGGATGAAGAAGACCGGCGTGTTGTTCCCAACAAGATCATAATTGCCTTCCTCTGTATAAAATTTAACGGCAAAGCCGCGTGGGTCACGGACAGTATCAGCAGAACCAAGCTCACCGGCTACGGTCGAGAAGCGGATGAACATCGGCGTGCGTTTGCCTACCTCAGACAAGAAGGCTGCTTTGGTATATTGGGACAAATCCTGCGTAACCTCAAAATATCCATGAGCACCGGCTCCTTTAGCGTGAACGACACGCTCCGGAACACGTTCTCTGTTGAAATGGGCCAGTTTCTCGAGCAGATGAACATCCTGCAGCAAAGTGGGTCCACGAGAACCTGCTGTCATTGAATTCTGATTGTCTCCTACGGGGGCACCCCAGCTTGTTGTAAGTTTGTTATTGCTTTGACTCATGAATACACTCACCTCGGTATAGGATTTGAATTTAGAATTAGTATAAGTTCTATAATAACAAAAATTTGATGAAAATCAATCCTTTTTTATAATCATTTTAATTAACAATAAAAGAGCCTCCCCTCCGCTAAAGCGGAGGAGAGGCTGGTAATGTGATAAATCTCCCAGAAATGAGGGAGTGATCAGGATCCAATAATTAATTTCGTCGATACCTGCTTAACCCTTGATGTACATTTTGTTGTAATATTCATCCAGCATTCGTTTACTTGCGAATTCGGTGCGGGTAGTTTCGATACTCTTGTGCATCATTTTTACCCATTTGTCCTGGTTCTCATAAAAGGTCGGGACTACCCGGTTCAGGAGTGTATCATATAGTGCGTCGCTGTCATGCTTGTCGAGCACTGCAAAATCAGTCGTTTCAAAACCGTCGCCAATCTGCCAGCCATTCTCCCCGTCAATGCAGGCTTCCGGCCACCAGCCGTCCAGAATGGAGCAGTTCAGCACCCCGTTCATCGCAGCCTTCATTCCGGAGGTTCCGCTCGCTTCCAGCGGTCTGCGCGGATTGTTGAGCCAGATGTCGGATCCGCGGGTCAGTTGTGCACCGATCGTCATGTCGTAGTTTTCCAGGAAAACTACGCTCTTCGGATACTTTTTCATCATGGCAACGAGGTTGCTGACGATTTTTTTACCGTTGTCATCCAGCGGATGGGCTTTGCCGGAGAAGACGATTTGGATTTTGCCGTCTCTCAGGTAAGGCTCGATTATTTCCGGCTGGGAGAAAATCAGGTCGCTGCGCTTGTAAGGCGCGGCACGGCGGGAGAAGCCGATCAGCAGATTGCCGGGATTCAAGGCAATGCCGGAGCGCTCCTCAATAAAGCCGATCAGTTCATTCTTGATCTCTGTATGTGTGGCCCACAGGTCGCCGCCTTCCTCGAAGGCGCGGGTCATCCGTTCATCTACCCAGGTAGGAGTATGAATGGCATTGGTGATGCCGATGATTTCCGATCTGCCGGCTACCTCTTTCCACATTTTGTTAGCGGTATCGGCGTGCAGCTGGGCAACGGCATTGGAGATCCGCGACAGGCGCAGGCCGGCAACGGTCATGTTGAACGGTTCACCGCCGATCCGCTCCATTTGGTCACGGGTTAAGCCGTTAAAAGCACTCATGTACTCCAGACGGTCCAGCGGATGGGTCTCATTGCCTTCTTTTATCGGGGTATGGGTAGTGAACACAACTTCTTCGCGCGTCGCTTTCCATGCTTCTTCGAAGGTGCTGCCGCCGGACATTTTTTCGCGGATCAGCTCGATTGCAGCCAGCGCAGCATGGCCTTCATTGAAATGATAGACATCGATCGGAATCTGCAGCGCACGCATCGCCTTCACCCCGCCAATGCCGAGCACAATCTCCTGTGCAATCCGTTCTTCACCAAACCAGCCGTACAGCTGGCCGGTAATCCAGGCATCACTGTTCTCCGGGATATCCGTATCAAGCAGGTAGAGCGGGCTGTTGCCGAATTGCTCAGTTTTCCACACTTTGCAGACCACATCGGTTTTTCTGACTTTTACAGTAACCTTAACCCCTGTATCTTCAAGGAAATCATAGACATAATTGTGGTAAGAGTCATAGGGATTGCCATTCGCATCAATCTTCTGGTCCGTGTAGCCTTGCTTCCATTTCAGTCCGATAGGGATGATTGGGGCACCGATGTCCTTTGCACCTTTGATGTAATCTCCAGCAAGGATGCCCAGGCCGCCGGCATACATTTTGAAGTCGGAATGCAGGCCATACTCCATGCTGAAATAAGCGACAGACGGTAATTTGTTCTGGTTCACTTGATAAGCCTCCTAAATATGAATTAGATTGGAATCAGGTGTTGCTGTAAGCTACATCTAAGGTGCAAACGTTTGCTCAAAACGGTGAAGTTTTCCCTGGAAGCGATTGCACACCTATTCTAGCACATTTGCTGAACAAAAGCATAGCGAAGTTTGAAAAACAATTCGACCTGTAAAAGCATACAAATTCAGTAAGCCGGGGTCTATACGAAGTAGGTATCCTTGGCTAGTGCCAGGGGAGTATCGCAGGTTCCGGACTGAGTAAAACCTCCTAAATATTCATTTTTGCTCATCAGGCGGAGGACGGCAACCGAAATATATGATGAAGTACATCACAGCTTAGGGGGAACAGATCACATGAAAAAATTCCTTAGTATCTTTGCAAGCTGTCTTTTGGCAGTCAGCATGATGGCGGGAGCGGCACTGGCAAAATCTGAAAATGGTAACGGAAAGGGTAACAGCAACGGTAACAGCACTAAAGAAGCTGCTGTGAAACCTGCGGCAACACCTGCGGCAACACCTGCAGCCGACAAAGCAAAAGAAAAGGAAAAAGAGAAGGGCACTGAAAAGGCTAAAGAAAGCGTTACTTCTGTTACATATGCTACATATGAAAACAAGGGACATAATGGATATAAAGGGCTTCTGAATGCCATTGAAAACGTGAAGGACAAGCCGGCAGGGGCTGTTATTGCCGGGCTGTTGTTGACCAAATATAGTACTGAACTGACACCGGAAATGAAAGCGGAGCTGGAGGCCATTCAAGATAAGGATGCTGCGCTGTCGGCACTTGCAGATATGCTGAAGGAGCAGGGAAGTGTCACTGATGCAGTGTATGTGCAGAAGGAAGCTATTCTGGCCAATGTCAAGAATCTGAATTCATACAAAAAGCTTGGCGAGCTGTATGCACAAACCGGCCAAAATGGGATAAAGCTGTATGTTAACGGCGAAGAGTCTAGCTCAGCAGTTGCTCCAATTCTTAAAGCCGGAACTACATTAGTACCGTTCAAAGCAATTGCAGAGGCACTGCAGGCCGAGGTAGTCTGGAATGCAAAGGATCGTTCGGTTACCATGACCCGGGAAGGGACTACCGTGAAGCTGTTTATCGATAAGAAGACTGCATATGTTAACGGTCAGGAAATTATTCTTCAGGTGACGCCTACCATCGTTAAGGGCAATACCGTGGTGCCTGCACGCTTTGTCAGTGAAGCCTTGAAGGCTACTGTCAAATGGGAGCCGGTATCCCAATCTGTAGTTATCTACGAAGAGTAGTATATTTCAATATTCGCTAAGGCACGGCAGATACTGCCGTGTCTTTTAACGTATAAGGACAGAAATAGATCACGTCATCGTTTGATTAATCCGGGGAAATCCGAGTAAGATAGAGAGTAACAAGTTTAGGATGGTGAAAAGATTGGGAATCGTGATAATTGGCAGCCTGAATATGGATATGGTCGTGCGTACAAGCCGGGCTCCTGAGGCCGGAGAGACCCTGTTTGGACAGGCCTTTTCCTTATCCCCAGGCGGAAAAGGGGCTAACCAGGCTGTAGCCGCAGCCCGTCTTGGCGCAGAGGTGACGATGATCGGCAGAGTGGGCAAGGATGGATTTGGCCGTGAGCTGCTTGAGGTCATGCGGCAGGAGGGGGTCCATACGGAGTATATCGGGCAAAGTGAAACCCAGGCTACAGGTGTAGCTTCCATCGTAGTAGATGAAGAAGGGGAGAACCGGATTATCGTTGTGCCCGGGGCGAATCTTGAAATGGGACGTGAGGATATCGCAGCACTGGCACCGGTTATCAGCCAGGCGGAAATGGTAGTCATGCAGCTGGAAACAGATCTTCCGATGTGTGAGCAGGCTGCATCTATGGCGCATAGCTATGGGATCCCGGTGATACTCAACCCGGCCCCGGCCCGCGCCCTTAACGATGAATTGTTACAGCATGTGGCCTATCTGACTCCCAATGAAACGGAGGCGGGTATCCTGGCGGGAATGGCTGTGAACAGCATCGCGGGTGCCGGGCTGGCCGCGGGGAGTCTGCTGCCCTGTGGTGTGGTGTAGGTTCTCGTTACGCGCGGTGCCGAGGGGGCGCTGATT
>CAKMKL010000319.1 GCA_927443375.1 uncultured Paenibacillus sp.
AGGTAAAACTGATTCCTTCAGAGAATTCGCACGCGATATCGCAATGCAGATCGCTGCAGCTCGCCCGCAGTATGTTCGTCGTGAAGAAGTTCCTGCTGAAGCTGTAGAGAAAGAAAAAGAAATCTTGAAAGCCCAAGCACTGAACGAAGGCAAGCCAGAGAAAATCGTTGAAAAAATGGTTGAAGGCCGCATCAGCAAGTTCTACGAAGAATACTGCCTGCTTGAACAGCCTTTCGTTAAAGACCCTGACAAAACGGTCTCCCAATTGCTGAACGAAAAAATCAGCACGATCGGTGAAAACATCTCTATCCGTCGTTTTGTTCGTTATGAGCTGGGCGAAGGTCTGGAAAAGAAAGTTGACAATTTTGTTGAAGAAGTAATGGCACAAGTTAACCAATAATAGATAAACTTAATTACAGCTTCATTGAACTGAATAATGGCAAGCATCAAAAGAGCGGAACACATACACGTAGTGTTCCGTCTTTTGTAAGAAAGAGAGGGTATACATTTGGAACAGCCGGTATTTAAGAGAGTCGTCCTTAAGGTAAGTGGCGAATCACTGTCAGGACAAAACGGATATGGTATTGATGCTGAGACGATTATTTCCATCGCGGAGCAAGTGAAAGAAGTGGTCGAGCTTGGCGTTCAGGTTGCCATTGTATGCGGTGGCGGAAATATCTGGCGCGGGATCGCTGGCAGTGCAAGCGGCATTGACCGTGCAACAGCCGATTACATGGGGATGCTCGCCACAGTTATGAACTCGCTTGCTCTGCAGGATGCATTGGAGCAAATCGATGTTCCAACGCGGGTGCAGACCTCCATTTCCATGCAGCAGATTGCCGAACCGTACATCCGCCGCCGGGCGATCCGTCACTTGGAGAAGGGGCGCGTGGTTATTTTTGCCGCAGGTACAGGAAACCCGTTCTTCTCAACGGATACAACCGCAGCGCTTAGAGCAGCTGAGATTGAAGCAGAAGTCATTCTAATGGCGAAGAACAAAGTAGACGGTGTCTACTCTGCGGATCCTTTTAAGGACCCTACAGCCGAGAAGTTTGAACAACTGACCTACATGGAAGTCCTGAACAAAAACCTAGGTGTTATGGATTCTACCGCTTCCTCGCTGTGCATGGATAATAATATACCGCTCATTGTGTTTGCTATTACAGAGCAAGGCAATATTAAACGTGTCGTTCTTGGTGAGAAAATCGGGACGATTGTTAAAGGGAGTGTAGATTAATGCCACAGGCAGTTAAGAAAAATGCTGAGGAGCGTATGGAAAAGGCGATTTCTTCCCTAAAACGCGATTTGGCTACATTGCGGGCAGGACGCGCATCGACAGCGCTGCTGGACCGCATTCAAGTTGATTATTACGGTGCGCCTACGCCGGTTAACCAGCTGGCCAATATCAGTACACCGGATTCCCGGACACTGCTTATCCAGCCTTGGGACCGATCGTCGGTAGCCGACATTGAACGGGCGATTATGAAGTCTGATCTTGGACTAACACCTGCCAATGACGGTACGATCATCCGCCTATCCATTCCTCCGCTGACTGAGGAACGCCGTACTGAACTTGTGAAGTTCACCAAGAAGTTCGGTGAAGAGGCGAAGGTAGCCATCCGCAACATCCGCCGTGATGCTAACGATGACATCAAGAAGATGGAGAAAAACGGAATTTCGGAAGATGAATCGCGCGGACACCAGGAAGATATTCAGAAATCAACGGATAAGTTCATAGCTGAAGTCGATAAGGTGCTCTTGTCCAAAGAAAAAGAGATTATGGAAGTATAATGATAATCAAGAGACCTCAAGGCCCCTCCTTATATGGTGGGGTTTGTCTCTTTCTGATATGAGCTTGGAGGAAACGGAAATGATCAAACGGGTTCAAGCATGGCTTAGCCGTAAAGACAGGCAGGAAGAACAGCCAGTCGAGATTTCACCGGACAACATTCCCCGGCACGTGGCGGTAATCATGGATGGTAATGGTCGCTGGGCTAAGCGCCGCGGCCTTCCGCGTATTGTCGGTCATCAAAACGGGATGAAAGCAGTAAAACGCGCAACCATAGCCGCAAATGATCTGGGAGTAGAATTCCTCACAATGTACGCTTTTTCTACGGAAAATTGGAAGCGGCCTAAGGATGAAGTGGATTTCCTGATGCGTCTGCCTGTGGAATTTCTTGCGCTTGAACTGGATGAACTGATAGAGAAAAATGTACAGGTGCGCGTTATGGGCGATAGTAATGCGTTGCCTTCCCATACCCGCAAGGCTATGGAAGAAGCAGTTGAACGGACGAAGCACAATACCGGACTAATTTTAAATTTTGCGCTGAACTACGGGAGCCGTAAAGAGATAGAAGACTGTATGCGGGAAATAGGCAATGATATTAAGGCAGGGCGGCTCTCTCCGGAGGAGATTACATCTGAACTGATTGACAGCAGGTTGTTGTCCTGCGGTCTGCCTGACCCCGATTTGCTGATCCGCACAAGCGGAGAAATGCGGCTGAGCAATTTCATGCTCTGGCAGATCGCATACAGTGAGCTGTGGTTTACGGATGTGTACTGGCCGGAATTTGACAAATCGCATTTATTGCAGGCTGTTGCCGAATATCAGCGCCGTACACGCCGCTATGGCGGATTGAAGTAGCTTGATGGGAGATGGAAACCTTTGAAGCAACGATTGATTACCGGAATTGTTGCCGGAGCAGTTTTTTTGGGCCTGTGTGCTTTAGGGGGCTGGTCCTATCAGCTCCTGCTGACTGCCATGGCGCTCATCGGGATATTTGAATTTGTAAAAATGACGGGCCTCTCTCCATTCAGCGGTACTTCCCTGCTGGGGTATGCCTCGATCGTTTGTTTCATGATCCCTTGGGGATTGCTTGGTGTCTCCCCTTGGCTGTCCTGGGAACAGGGCATATGGCTGATGCTGTTATTGTTCCTGCTCGTGACAGTATTCACTAAAAATAAACAGGATATTAAGATCATTGCACTTCTGTTTACCGGGATTGTTTACATAGGAATGGGTTTCTCCTATATGGGTACGGCCCGTGCTGCGGGTGATGAACATGGCCTTTTCTGGACGCTGCTCCTGCTTTGCTGCATTTGGGGCAGTGATGCAGGCGCTTATTTCGTTGGCAGAAGCTTCGGGAAGAACAAGCTCTGGCCGGCGATCAGTCCCAACAAAACGGTTGAAGGCGCCCTTGGCGGGGTTCTCATTTCCGTTATTATTTCGGTTGTTTTCGCACTATTTGTTCCTGATCTGCTGACTATCGGACGAGCACTGCTAATCGGTGTTTCTTGTGCTGTTCTCGGTCAGCTTGGAGATCTTGTACAGTCTGCCTATAAACGGGTGTACGGTATTAAGGATTCAGGCTCTCTGCTGCCTGGTCATGGTGGCATACTTGACCGCTGCGACAGCTGGATTATCGTATTTCCTTTCGTACATATCGTAATGCTGATGCCTTACTATTAAACGACAGGGAGAAGGTACAACGGTGAAAAAAATTAGTATTGTCGGCTCAACCGGATCCATTGGCACACAGACGCTGGATGTTGTTGCGATGCATCCGGAAGCCTTTGAAGTAGATGGGCTGGCAGCTGGCAGCAATACTGCCCTATTATTAGAACAGGTGCGCCGGTTCCAGCCGCGGCGTGTTTCTGTGTCCACCAAGCAGCTTGCAGATGACATCAGAACGAGCTTGCCATCCGGTGTTGAGCTATACTACGGCAACGAGGGATTGGTTGAAATTGCTGCCGGAGGAGCTGCTGATACGGTTGTGACAGCTGTGGTAGGCAGTGTGGGACTGAAGTCAACGCTTGCTGCTATCGAAGCCGGGCGGCATATCGGACTAGCCAATAAAGAAACACTTGTAACAGCAGGTCATCTGGTAACAGAGCTGGCTGAACGAAAAGGGGTAAAGCTGCTGCCGGTAGACAGCGAGCACTCGGCAATATTTCAATGTCTGAACGGTGAAAACCGCGCCGATGTTGCGAGCATTACTGTTACCGCCTCAGGCGGCTCTTTCCGCGATTATACCCGTGATCAGCTTAAGGATGTTACCGTGGAGGACGCGCTGCGTCATCCGAACTGGAGTATGGGTGCCAAAATTACGATCGATTCGGCAACCATGGTTAATAAGGGGCTTGAGGTGATTGAAGCCCACCATTTGTTTGGCCTGCCCTATGAGCAGGTGAATGTGCTGCTGCACCCGGAGAGCATTATCCACTCCTACGTGGAATTCCGCGACAGCAGTATCATTGCACAGCTCGGTACTCCAGATATGCGCGTGCCGATCCAGTATGCGCTGACCTATCCGGACCGCTGGTCTTCACCAGCAGCCCGTTTATCGCTGGCTGAGATCGGACGCCTGACCTTCCGTGAAATGGATTATATCCGCTATCCGGCCCTGCGGCTTGCGATCGAGTGCGGGAGAACGGGAGGAACGGCAACTACAGCTTTTAATGCAGCCAATGAAATCGCCGTTGCCCGCTTCCTGCGCCATGAGATTTCATTCCTGCGTATTGAAGAGATTATCGAAGAAGTATTGCAGCAGCATGAAAATGTGGGCAATCCCGATTTAGAGCAGATAGAACACTGTGATGCGGCTACCCGGGAGCTTGCATCCAAGCTGTAAATATAACCAATTTGTGCTGTTAAGCCGGAAAATTTGCGTTACCCTGAAAAATAGGCTGAGACTGTTGATTCTCTTGTGCCGGGCCTTGGAATAATGATAAATTAAGAGGACATACTTCGGTCTTACACCTAAAGGGGGAATGTTACGGATGGAAATGGTAAGAGTCGTCTTTTTAACGGTGCTTATGTTTTTTGTTCTGGTGACCGTCCATGAATGGGGACATTATTATTTTGCCAAACGCGCCGGTATTCTTGTACGTGAATTCGCTATCGGTTTCGGCCCGAAACTGTTTTCCTATAAACGCGGTGAAACACAGTTCACGCTCCGTCTGCTGCCTTTCGGCGGATATGCGCGGATGGCCGGGGAAGATCCTGAAATCATTGAAATCGGCCAGGGGCAGATGATCGCCGTCAGGCTGGGACAAGACAATAAAGTCAAGAATATTTATCTCGATTCGCTCGATACCCGCAGAAATGTGATTCGAGGCGAGGCGCAGTATACCGATCTTGAGAATGAATTGACTATCCGGCTTGATGTCGATGGTGAAGTCACTTCCTATGATGTTCATCCGCAGGCGATGATGATCAAAGGCGGCCAGCAGACACAGATTGCACCGAAAGACCGTCAATTTGGCAGCAAAACCGTCGGACAGCGTGCTTTAGCGATTGTTGCCGGACCGGTAATGAACTTTATTCTTGCTTTTGTCCTGTTTGCAATTCATTTGCAGATGGCAGGAATCCCGGTGGAGAATCCTACCTTTGTGAAGGTTGGGGATATCAGCGAGGGTATGCCGGCACAAGAGGCGGGGCTCCAGAAGGGTGATATAGTAGTCTCTGTTAATGGTGAGCAGATTGGCGGGGATTATCTGAAGATGATTGAGCTAACCTCCGAATCCAAGGGCAAAGAGATGAACTGGGTTCTTCAGCGTGGCGATGAAACTTATGAGGTGACCATGGTTCCCCGCAGCATGGAAGGCGAGGATGGTGGTAAGGTCGGGATCACACCAGTACTGCCGACACGTCATGCCGGTTTTGGAGAGACGATAACCAAATCGAGTACGGCAATGGTAGATACAACTAAACTGATCTTTACCGGATTTAAACAGTTGATCAACAATTTCAATATGGATGATATTTCAGGTCCGGTAGGAACGGCGAAGATGACTGGCCAGATTGCCCAGCAGGGGATTCAGTATCTGACGTATTGGGCGGCTATTCTAAGCTTATACTTGGGGATTTTCAATCTGCTGCCCGTTCCGGCGCTGGACGGAAGCCGGCTGGTCTTCCTCGGTGTGGAAGCGCTGCGCGGCAAACCTGTAGATCCGGGCCGTGAAGGTATGGTGCATTTTGTAGGGTTTGCCTTGCTGTTCCTGGTCATGATTGCTGTGACCTATAATGATATATTGCGCCTGATCACAGGCTGATTTTTTGTTGATACAATCAGATATGGCGGACCCCGCAAAAGACAGACCAAATGGCGTGTAGCCAGGCTGTATTTTGCAGGGCAATTTAGGAGGATTTCATTACATGGCTAAAGATAAGCAGTTCGTTACGGAAATTACGCCACAGAGCGAAGATTTCTCGCGCTGGTATATTGATGTAATCAAGAAAGCAGACCTGATGGATTATTCACCGGTCCGCGGCTGTATCGTCTTCAAACCGGAAGGTTACGAAATCTGGGAGCATATCCAGGAGGAAATGAACCGCCGGCTTAAAGCTACTGGCCACCGGAACGCCTATTTCCCGGTATTCATTCCGGAGAGCTTTTTCCAAAAAGAGAAGGATCATATCGAGGGCTTTAATCCAGAGCTTCCATGGGTAACTGAGGCAGGCGGCGATGTGCTGGAAGAACGTCTGGCGATCCGCCCGACTTCGGAGACCATGTTCGGACACATGTACTCCAAATGGATTCAATCCTACCGTGACCTTCCGGTGCTGATCAACCAATGGGCCAATGTGGTTCGCTGGGAAAAACGCACATTGCCGTTTATACGGACGACGGAATTCCTCTGGCAGGAAGGCCACACAGCGCATGAGACCGAAACTGAGGCCCGTGAAGAAACCATGCGGATGCTGGAGAACTATCGTGATTTTGTTGAGAGTTATTTAGCGATTCCGGTTGTTACCGGCCAGAAGACGCCTTCCGAGCGTTTCGCCGGGGCTGTCGATACCTACTCCATTGAAGCAATGATGAAGGACGGACGGGCTGTACAAGCGGCAACCTCTCATTACCTGGGAACGAAGTTTGCGACCGCTTTTGACATTCAATATTTAAGCCGTGAGAATTCCCTTGAGTATGTTCATACGACTTCCTGGGGCTCTACAACGCGCTTGATCGGTTCACTGATTATGGTACACGGGGATGACCGCGGGTTGGCTTTGCCGCCTAAGGTGGCTCCGACACAGGTCATTATGATTCCGATCGGACCTCCAAAAACCCGTGAAGCGGTTATCGGACGGACG
>CAKMKL010000320.1 GCA_927443375.1 uncultured Paenibacillus sp.
CTGTTTACACACACGGGCCTATTGCAGCTGACCAGAAGCGACCGGGCGCTGCGGGGCAAGCTTATCGGCGGTAGCCGATTGAGGTTTACCAGTGGCAATCAGCTCCCGAAGCATGGCCTCCAAGTGGACACGCACGAAGGGTTTTTCCAGTTATGGCTGCCTGTAAAATAAGACCGGACACTGTTCTTCAGCACTTTGGCCTTGCCTACATAAATAATGGTGCCTTCTTCATTCTTCATCAGATAGCACCCGGGCAGGTCGGGCAGCAGTGCCAGCTTATTGCGGATATTATCGCTATAGTCCATAATTTCTCCCCCACCTAATACTGCTCAGTCATAAGAAGAAACGGCTTCGCCGTCCTATTAGGGACGGTATCCGTTTCCGCGAAAAATATAAGGATAATTTATAGCGTAAAACATATAAAAATCCTTATATTTGGAATCAGCCCCGCACAGCACAGCTTACTTAATAATTAAATAATAAGGTAAGTTTAACACACAAAGCGCCTCCGGATAAACCGAAGGCGCCTGTGTTCAGAGCCGTTAGGCCCCGGATTCAGCAGATATAATCAGACTTATTGATGTTTAGCTACAATATTCTTAAGAGAATCCTTGGAGTTCAATCCAACAACTTTATCTACAGGTTGACCGTCTTTGAAGAAGATCAGTGTAGGAATGCTCATTACTCCAAAGCGGGAAGCCGTTTCCGGATTCTCGTCTACATTTAATTTGGCAATTTTCACGCCGTCTCCCAGCTCGGTGGACAATTCCTCCAGAATAGGGGCAAGCATTTTGCAAGGGCCGCACCAAGGAGCCCAGAAGTCTACTACTACAGTACCTTGACCTTCCACTTCACCAACGAAGGATTGGTCAGACACGTTCACGATAGCCATGATATTGTTCCTCCTTTAAGTTTTGCGAAGCAATATCCGCCTCTATAGCGTGCGCTAGCTTAAGCGAATTCACTCCGTAATGTTAGCTGGAAAAATGCTTCATGTAATATGATAACCAGATTACCATTTACCGACACATTCACAGTATAACATATATACAACGCTTTTGGGAAATGTTTTAGACAATTACATTGTATAAAATCAATTATTTTAGTCTCCTCCGCTTCTTTACAACTTCCCGGAGACTCCGTATACTTGAGGAAAGCGCATTATTTGTCAATGACTTCTCTCACATGTATAACTGTAACCTAATGCAGTACAGACTTGCAAGCCGCAAGGAGGAAGAAGCTATGGATGTCAATGCTAAGGTTCGGGACCCGCGGGAGCATATCAACGAGGAGCCCCGCAACGATCTGGGCGATTTAATGACCGGGTTTTTCGGAATGACCGGATTCATGACTGTCGTATTCTTCGGTATGGTCATCGTCAAATTCATTTTTTCCGAGTAACGGTTAACCACAGCACATAGTCCGGCAGTTCCCGCTTAAGGTCACCGGGGCACCGGACTTTTGCGTATATGTCTCCGTCATGATCTCGTAGTTGTAGAAGTTCCATGCGACTGAAACCAGATTTTATGAAATTCGAGCCAGCCGTAAGCGTTAATAGAAACTCCGTGGACTGCTCTATGGTAAGCGGTGTTGTTTTTCTTATGAACAAGGAACAGAACGGAGTTCGTATCCCGAATGAGTATTTCCAGTTCCGCCAGCATTTTTCGGTGCACACTTTCTTCCGGTTCACGAAAGATCGCATTTACCTTATCCCGTACAGCTTTTGCTGTCTCTGCATCAAATGCAGACTGCAAATAGTTTTTTTGCAGATACATTTGAATTTCGCTTACTTCATCATCCCCAAGTACACTTCCAAATAACCGGACATCATGCTGTGAAGACAGCAATTCTCCCTGCTTCTCTTCCTCCACACGATCAACGACTTCAACCTCCACACGGATGCCGAATTGCCCCGCCTGCTCCTGAATCCAAATTGCATCCCGGCGGTGAAATGAGTTCACATGCAGCCTGAGCAATTCACCTGAGTAACCGCTGGCCGTAAGAAGCTTGTGTATTACCAAAGGATCCCGAGAAGGGCTGTTCCTATCACTCCCGGCCAGCTCTCCCGGAAGATAGCGGAATCCAGAAGATGGGTATAGCCGGTCCTCTCCCAGTTCATCAATCATCTTGTTCCGGTCAATCAGCAGATCCAGCGCTTTCCGAAAATCAGGATGGTTCTGCGGACCCTCTTTACGCTGATTGAACACTAGCAGATTGCAGCAGGACAATCCGGTTTCTAAATCCACCCACTCACCGCCGCCTCCCTCCAGCACCTTCTGATACTCCTTGGATGCATCTCCGTGTGAGGACATGACCGAGGACCAGTCAGGTTCTGGAAAGCATTCTGCTTCCATCCCTGACAAGATTAGGATTTCCACCCGGTCCAGCTGCGGCCGGCCCCGAAAATGCTGTGCAAAAGCTTCCAGTACACATATTCCATCGCTATGCCGTTCCATCCGAAATGGGCCGGTACCTACCGGACGAACAGCAAAATCAACTTCAGTATAACCGTTCATATCAGCAGAGATTATACTTGCAGGGATCGTACACAAAAAACGCAAAAATAAATAATTCGGCTCCCGCAGCTGGATTCGGACGGTTACAGCATCAAGCGCCTCAATCTCATTAATATCCTGAAACATCCAAGCCCCTTCGTAGGTCTCAGGCTGCAGGCGGAGCCGGTTTAGCGAGAACAAGACATCTCCGGCATTCAGTTCCTTGCCATGGTGAAACAACACACCTTTTCGCAGATGAAATATCCATTCCCTGTTATCGGCACTCTTCCGCCAGGAATGGGCGATGCAGGGTTCTATTGTCCGGCTTGCCTGATTATATTCCACTAATGTATTAAATAGCTGCCCCGCCATATGGCAATCGAAAGCATAATATACCCGCCCAGGGTCCAGCGTGAAAATCTGCCGGTAAACCGGAAAGCGGAGTGTATCCCGCAGGGTAGCTTGAACAAGCTGTGTAGAGAAACCAATTCCCCGGGACAGCCAGTCCCTAAACTGCTCTTTTACCGCATATCCTCCGAACCGGTTCATTAGCTCCATGGCATCTTGCACGTTGCCTTGTTCCATCTTAAGCTTCACTTCCTGCAGCAGAATGGCATCCGAATCAGCCAGCAGTGTCAGAATAGAGGAATGGCCGCGGCCTAAACCGGACTGCCAGTGGATCCAACCCATTCCGCTAAGCGTACGGGTGATCTGTTTGGCATAACGCGGTGTACAGTGCCAAATTCCGGCAAGCCTCTCTACCGTTACCGGGAAAGGCCGTCCTGCTTCATGCTCTTTGGCTGCGCAGCGGAGCTCCAAAAAATGCAGGGCTGCAGTTAACATATACTCTCCTCCGTTACTAAAAGGTGATCTCACTTGGCTATATTGTACCCTTTTCATCCTCTTTTGGGCAGCTATACTTAAGCCAAACGACAACAAAAGGATGATGAGTATGATAAGCGATACGAGACAACAGCACACAACAAAGCCAGCATTTCACCCTGTAGCTTGGGGAGTGATACTCGGAACCTTTCTATCCAGAACCGGCTTCTTCATGACTATTCCTTTCCTCGGAATTTATCTGGGAAAGATAAAAGGCATTGATCCGGCTACCATAGGCGCTATTCTGGCTGTCAGTTTATTTGCCGGAACCTGGGGAAGTTTTGCCGGCGGAGCAATTTCAGACCGCTTTGGCCGTTACCCGGTGATGGTTGGTTCGATGACTTTATGGAGTCTTGTTTTTATAGGCTTTGCCTTTGCGGATACAACCTGGCTTTTTTTCTTGCTAAGCGGTTTGAACGGGTTATTCCGCAGCCTGTTCGAACCAACTGCCCGGGCTTTGCTCACCGATGTGACCCCGGAGGAACGCCGGACCGATGTATTTAACGCGAGGTATTTCGCCATTAATGTCGGAGGGGCCATAGGGCCGCTGCTAGGACTTAAACTTGGCATCGGGAGCTCTTCATCACTACTGCCTTTTGTACTGAGCGCTGCTATTTACTTCTTTTACGCTATCGTCCTGATTATCTTCAGCATCAAATATAAGCCCGCAGCCAGAAATGCTACCAGGTCCGTTCCATTTAAGCAAATGGTTAGCATTATTTTCACTGACAAGGTGTTCCTTTATTTCCTGACCGGCAACATCTTTGTTTTCGGAGCCTACTCCCATCTGGATACCACCTTATCGCAATATATTGGCCATGAGCGGATTGGGACGTACTCGCTATTGTTCATAGTCAATACACTATCCGTAGTGACGTTGCAATATCCGCTGGTAAAACTGATGAAGCGGTTTTCTTCAATGGCCGCCTTAAAAGCCGGATGTGTGTTTTTCGGACTCGGTTTGCTGGGACTGGGGTCATTCCATCAAGTAACGCTGCTGGTCTTATCGATGATCGTCTTTACGCTCGGTGAGATTTTATGCTTTGTAATCGGAGATGTGCTGATTGGCGAAATTGCACCTGCACACCTGAGAGGCGCCTATTACGGGGCTAGCGGGTTTGCTTTTATCGGGCAAAGCTTTTGTACCTGGTTAGGCGGAATTCTGCTGCAAACTCTGGGTTTTGATCAGGGGCCATTTATTTTCAGCATCCTTATGCTGCTTACTTTTATTGCATATCCATTTTTTTACCGCGGCCAGCTGCTGCTTAAGCAGCAGGCAGAGAAGCCAGAACGAAGCCGGAATACCGTGCCCGGAACATCAATTTAAAAGAATTGCAATACAAAATAAACAGCGGAGCTAAGGACTTATTCGTCCCCGGCCCCGCTGTCTGTTTATTATTTTACCGGGCGGATACCTTGTAGCCGCTTTATCTGCTAGTACCGCGCTGATTCTCTCCATGCAGAGGAATGACATCAACAAACGGAGCGATCCGGTCCATCAGCCGCTGGCCTTTGTAGACCTCTTCGCCGTCCTTGCTGGTGAAGCTAAGATGCTTCTCCAGGCCATCCAGCGGATAATTCGAGGTATAGAAGGTGGGCTTGCGGTTCATCCGGTAATTCAGAATGGCCCCCAGCACATGGTCACGCGCCCAGGGATTCAAATTCTCCGCACCTATATCATCAAAAATCAGCAGATCACAGTTCTTCAGTGTATCTACCGTTTCCTTCAGCTTCTGGCCGTCCAGCATAATCGACTTCAGATCCTCGATAAAATCAGGCATGTACACAATCACGCCGCTGTACCCGGCAACCGCCAGCTCATGGAGCAGGTAGCACATCAGGAAGGTTTTGCCTGTCCCGAAGGTACCATGCAGATAGATCCCCTGCGAAGTCAGCCCGTCTTCTTTGACTCCGGTAATGTAATCAAATATTTTGTTCACGGCTGAGGCCCTGCGCGGGTCCTTTCCCATAATATCCATTTCATCATAGCCGCCGTTCAGCACACGCTCATCCACATAGAAGCTGCGGATCCGTTTGCGGATGTTGTCCTGGTTGTCTTGGGCTACCTTCAGATTGCAGGCTGTCTTACGTTCATATAAATCGGGCGAGCCGTTTACCGTCTCAACCGTTAATTTGCTGTAGTGGCCCTGGAAATCATTCGGGCAGTTGTCTAGACCCGGACAGTTCGCACAGTTGCGGCTCTCCTGTACATACTGGTACAGCCGGCTCAGATGAAGCCGCAGCCGCGGCTCATCCAGCTCGGGATGCTCGGCCTGAAGCTGCTTAACCAAGGGATGGCTCAGCAAATTCTGCTCAAGATCACGGGAACGCTGGCGCAGAGCCGGATTGTTCATCGAACGCAGCACTTCGCCCATAGACTCCATTGCTGCACCTCGCTTTCTTTACGGCGTCCTAAGAGCGCCCTTCTTCTTGCCGGCCTTAATCTCGGCCGCTTTCTTCATCATCGCCGCGAATTCTTCATCCGATACGGTTCCGGCACTGCCGTCATCGAGCACAATCGGAATCTCCGGCTTGCCTGACCGTCCGCCGCTCTTGGCATACGAACGCTGGCGTGTTCCAGACGCTGCCCCGGAAGACCCGGAGGCTGCCCCTTTGCCCTTGACCTTGGACTGGTCGCGGATGTAACGCACGGCTTTCTCGTAGGTGTTCACTTGCTTCACCAGCATATTGGAGGCTATGGCTTCGACGAAATTGCGGTTCATCCGCTGATCGCCGCCAGAAGCCACCATTGTCATTAAATAATGGATCAGTACGTTGATAACTTCTCCGCTCAGCTTGTAATTGAGATCTATTTTCTCAAAAATATCCATTAGCTGGAGCAGGCCCTGGCCGAAGTGGCTACGGTGCGTCAGCCCGGATTCAGCGAAAACGGTGAGCCTGCGATCGGGTACAGCGATATCATTTTACGGTTTCCGCGGGAGTCAGTGAACCGGGTCCATGTCGAAAAGCTGCGTTTTGACCATACCCAGATGGGCGTGATTAATTACGTAGCCCGCAAGTATGAGCTGGGTCCGCAGGATTTATGCCGCTTGCTCGATGAGGATGACGTATTCACACCGGACGGCGAGGTGATACTGGATACGCTGCAGCATAAAGCGAGCCAGCATTTCCGCCAGGATATGAAACGCCAGGAGAAACGGGAAATTGCTGCGGCGAAGGTGGTTTCACTGCGCTCGGCTGTCGCCGGAGAAACGGATGATTCCAATATCCTGCAGGAGCAGCCGGTAGAGATGGAGTATTATGTGGAGGTGCCTCCGCAATTCCTGACCAAATGTGATATCCACCAATATAATATGATGCTTCGTAACGAGCCTTATACCCGGCTGCTGCAAACCTTTTTTCCGGGTGCAGTTCCGGGCCAGCTAATGGATATTTTTGAGAAAATAGATCTCAATTACAAGCTGAGCGGAGAAGTTA
>CAKMKL010000321.1 GCA_927443375.1 uncultured Paenibacillus sp.
TTTGCCGATTTCAAGCTGCGAAAGTTGAGTTAGTTAACCAATCTTGTTATATTTCTGCCACTTTAAAGTAGAATCCGTTTCATATTCTTTCATTCAATAAACCGCTCCTCTTCCAGACCCAGTTTCTTATACATCTCCGTGCAATACCCCTGCAATTTAAGTTCCAGTCTGCTGGCCTTGTTCTTAAATCTTTTCAGCTCGCGGATCATATGCGCCCTGCCTCCCGGAGTAAAGGTCTCCTGGATTCGCTCCTTAAAATAGTCATGAACGATGTGGTTGCGCTGCTTCCATACGGCCTGCAGCTGGTTCGTCTCTTCTTCCGAGAATGGAAAATGATGCTGGATTTCTTTGATGAGCTGGCCGAGTGAATTGCTGAGTTTGCGCTGATACAAATCAGTGAGATCCGCTTCTGAGGGCGTTTTCCCCTGAGACAGCTTCGTGAGCAGCAGCAGATTGGTCAGCTGCTGTTCCAGAGCCTGACAATAGTAGACTGCCAGTCCGAAATAAGCAAATAGCTCTTTGGATTGTTCACTCTCCGGTAGTTGTGTATCCTTCATCTTTCCTCCCCTTCTTTATCTGTATATTTTTTATTGTCTCATAAATTCTTGCCGTAATCCATGCGGCCCGAACGGTACAAATAAAACCCGCATAACAGCATGATGTACACCAGAACATGGGCAAAGGAGCCAAGCAGACTCCTAAGCGACAGCTCGTCTGCGTTCATCAGCGCATTCATCATCGGTGCTGCCGGAGGTAAAAGCACAGGCACCACCGGACCCGGAATGAGCTCTTCGAGCTTCTTGCCGCCGACGGACACAATCAGAATAATCAGGAGGATTCCAATAGCATAGCTGCTTTTGGGCACCCAGGAAGCCTGTAAATAAAGGGCAATGGATATACCCAGCATACCAAGCAGCATATGCCCGGCAAAAGCCAGCGCCATGCGGTAAAGTCCGGCAGGCTCAACGAAGCTCCCGGTCACAACCGGATAAACAACCGTCAGCAGTGCCAGCACCAGTGTAAGTAAAGCAAGCGTCAGTATCCCTCCCAGACCATATTTCATGCTACTCCGCAAATGTACAATGGTTACCTGCCTCTGCACCGCCTGTTCATGGTTAAGAAAGCTTAGTCCCATCCAGGCACATCCAATAAACAGAATGACGGCGGTAGCCGCATAGCTGCTCATTACCGGATTAGGCTTATAGGTATAGAGAAAGAGCACGGAGATTACAATGGAGGCTACTGGTGCAAAATACCGCTGCGATGAAGTATAACTCTTCAGCATATAAGTGATAAGCGGTCTCATCATGCGGTGGCCTCCCCGCTCTGTTTTGGATCCATCCACTGTTCGAGTCCGCTCTTGCCGCTGCGTTGCTCCAGCGATAGGACCGATCCGCCCAAGTCCAGGATATGGCGCAAAAATTCATCCGTCCAGGCAATTTCCACTTCCCATTCCATACACTCTTCTCCAGTATAGCAATGAAGTACATACTGGGAGGAAATATAGCCGGTTAGTTCTGTCATTGCTGTATGTGCCTGTTGCGAAAGCGCCGTGCTTAATATGTATGATGAAGGCTTGTCCCGAAGCTTCCCTGCATCTGTTAACATCAGTGTCCTGCCCGCCTGAAGCACATGTACTCCGGCATCCAGAGCTTCTACACATAATGGTTCATGGACGGAGAAGACAAGGGCGGTACCACTGTGCTTCATTTCCTTCAGGAGTTCAATAAGCGTATGCTGCGCCGGGAGATCAAGTCCGGATAATGGCTCGTCCAGCAGCAGCAGCTCCGGTTCACCAAGCAGGCTCTGAATCAGATTCACCTTTTGCAGCATGCCCTTGGAGTATCCTGTCATGGCCTGTTTACGAAACGGCGTAAGCTGAAAAGCCTCAAGCAGCTGAACAATCTTATTTTGAAGCAGCTCCGCTGTCATCCCGCTAATCCGGCCCATGTTATATAAATACTCTTCCGCTGACATCTTGAGCCCGGGAAACGCCTCAGGCGCATAACTGATTCTAAGCTTTGGTTTCGCCGGGAGGAGGCTTCCGGAAGAAAGTTTGAGCAGCCCGGCTAGAATCGCAAGCAGCGTGCTTTTGCCTGAGCCGTTGCGCCCGATTAGAGCTGTGGCTGTTCCGGCATCAATGGTCATGGATATATCATCTAGAACCGGGTGACCATTATAAAGCTTGGTTGCCCCGGATAAGTGTAACAAATGCTGCTGTTGAAGTGTCATTCCGCTGACTCCCCCTCAGAGTTAAGCTTACCTGTAAATTTAATTACATTAGAAGCCTCATCACTTACTTCTTACACTATTCGCCGGATTACCCCTGCTTTCCTCTTGGAGCTGAGAGTTTGACTGACGAATCCAAACAAAAAAGCCAGACTCCCTTCAGTAACTTTACCGAAGGCGGCTCTGGCTTTGTATGGCCTTTGTCAGTTCACTGTATTAAGCGTATACTTCAACAGCACCGCTAATCAGGCGGCAAGCCATCGCAGCACTACGGCAGGCATCAATGCACTCCTGACAGTGTGTTTGCTTATGTCTGCTGCTCTCATCGGCACAGCGATCGCAGATTTCCGCGCACAGGCGCAGGATTTCAACCACGAACGGGCTTTGACGGGTCATTGCCTGAATGGCAAAAGAACAAATATCCGCACATTCCCGGTCCAGACGGATGCTCTCCCGTAGGGTTGCAAGATCATATTCTTTCAGGCTTGAGACATAGCTATAGTTACAGGCATTCATAGATTTGATACATGCGTCAATGCATTCCTGATATTGATGCCGGAACAGCCACAGCTCTAATCGGGCGCAACGGCTCAGGCAAAAGCACG
>CAKMKL010000322.1 GCA_927443375.1 uncultured Paenibacillus sp.
CTCTGCACCGGGATAGGTGAAGGATACATTTTTCAGTTCCAGTACCGGCTTATCCATCCAGCTGCCCCGCTTCCTGCCGCCTGCGCGAGGCACGGCGCAGGGTGAAGACGATGGCCAGTGCCGCAATCAGCGCCGCAGCCAGCATACTGACCCAGATCAGACTGGCTTCATGGGATTCTGCTCCCGGCAGCTCAAACTCGCCGATGCTCCAGCCCGATTCCGACAGCAGCTCCGCGCCAAGGGCCACCAGAGCCAGCAGGATTCCGCCGACCGCCAGCTTCGGAGACAGCCGGGTCCCGCCGCCTGATGTATACTGCATATTCCGTTCGCGCGGCTTCATGCCAAGCAGCGGCTCGATTTTGCCATACAGGCGCGGCACCAGATACATGGTAGGAAGCAGCGCGAACAGTATACCTGAGAACAGCACATCGTTCAGGAACCCGACACCCTCGATAATCACAATACTTTCCGCCAGGCCTTTAACCGCTTCGAGCTCCTCCACACCGACCCAAACCTTGACAATGTCGATCACAGAGCTGCAGAACTGGTGAATCGCTACCCCGCTGATCGCCGCAATCCCGACCTGTCTGCGGTTCTTCGGATCGGATACCATCCGGCCAGCGATATACATTGCCAGTGAGAAGGTAATGAATTTCTCCAGCTCCCCCAGCCCGCCGAACTGGCCCAGCATCAGCTCGCCGAAGATGACTTCGCCGACCGCCGCCCCCACAGCAGCATACAGCGGATGAAACAGCATACACAGCGTCAGCGGAATGAAGGCGAAATACTCAACCGACAGCTCAACCGGCCCCAGCTGCACACTCGGGATCAGCTCCGTGAACATGTTGGACAATCCGTAGAGTGACATGGACAGCACAAAAATCATCATTTTCTGCGACTGGGTAAGGGTATAACGCTTTTTCAAGGTACTCATTACTTCGTAGCCCCCTTCAGGAATTTAACTTAAGTATAGGGAGAGCATGTCAGGGCAGCTTTTTCCGTTTGTTAAGAGGGTGTAATCTTTTTTCCATGATTTTTAACGCTGTAAAAATATTTACATCATACTGGCAGGCTATAGTGAAGAAGCATCTTTATGTTCAGGAGGTCAACAGCCTATGTACAAGGATTGGAACCGCCGGCCATTCTCGCCGAACCAGCGGGTCATTGCCGATTTCATTCAAAAAAACGAGCTGCGGGTCCTCTATATGACCGAGCAGGAAATGGCTGACGAGCTGCATATAAGCATCGCTTCAGTGTCCCGGTTCTGGAAGGCGGCAGGTTACCGGCATGCCAAGGATTTCAAGAACAGCCTGCGCTTCCGTTTCGAATCCACCCCTTCTGAGAAAATGCGCGATGCCATGCAGCGGACCGGCGGCAGCTCCGTTTCGCAAATGCTGCTGGAGGTTGCTTCCCACCACCTGCAGGAAACCAGCCGCTATCTGAATGAAGCGCTCCTGCAGCGCGCAGTGGCCGCTTTATCCGGCGCCAAGCATATTTATATCTATAGCCCTGGCCCCTGCGTGGGTCTTGCTGAGCTGATGGCCTACCGCATGGCCAGATATGGTCTCAGCCTGAAACGGATGGCGCCAAGCGGCCATGAGCTCATGGAAGCCCTGATGCATGCCGGCAAAAAAGATGTCGTGCTGGTGTTCGGTTTTGTCCAGCTTTTGCCGGAAACAGAGGTCATTCTCGACTATGCGCGCGAAGCGGGCTATCTGGTCATCCTGATTACAGACAGGCTGGTCTATCCCCGCTCCCAGGATGCCGATATTGTACTCTACGCAGGGCGCGGTGAAGTGTGGGAATTTCATTCGATGGTCGGACCGACCTATATCATCGAGAACCTGATTCTCGGCGTGGGTCTGCTCAACAAGGACAGCAGTCTGCGTAAGCTCGAGAAGCTGCAGAAACTGCGGGCACAGTATGGAGGGAAGCTCCCGCGGAGCTGATCACAATTACAGCAAAAAGACGCCTAACGCAGGATATCCCGTCCCGTCATAGGCGTCTTTCTTTATATAATCCACGCTGTTTCATTCACATATGCTGAAGCTTACAGATCCAGACTTGCTCCATATTCAAGCGCAATGCCTTTAATCCCTTCCTTGCCCAGGGCGTCAACAAAGCTGGACACATCTTGGCGGATTGGCGGGAAAGTGTTGTAATGAACAGGGAGCACCTGCTTAGCATTCAGCCATTTGGCAGCAATCAGCGCATGCTCCGGCCCCATCGTGAAATGTCCCCCCATCGGGAGAATGGCCAGGTCGATGTTATACAGCTCGCCGAACATTTTCATATCACTGAACAGCCCGGTGTCGCCCGCATGCAGAACGGTCTTGCCTTCCGCTTCAATAATAAATCCGGCAGGCATACCGCCGTAAATAATCTGCTGCTGATCATCCAGTGTAATACCGCTGGTGTGGAACGCATGAATCATGGTCGCCTTGGCGAAGCCGAGATCCACCGTCCCTCCGATGTTCATCCCGATCGTCTGCGCACCCTTCCACCCGATATAAGTCGCCAATTCCACAGTAGCAACCACCGGAACGTTATTGCTGATTGCAATCGGCGCAGCATCCAGAATATGATCCATATGTGAGTGTGTGAGCAGAACCGCATCCGTCTTAATGTCCTCAGGCTTCGTTACCGCAGCCGGGTTGCCGCTAATAAAGGGATCGATAATCAGCGACTTGCCGCCAACCTCAATCTGTACACAGGAATGGCCGTGAAAAATGATCTTCATACGTTATCTCTCCCTTTCTTCTCATGAATAATGGACTTACAGTGCAAAGGCATAAAGTTTACGTTACAATGACAGGGTGAGTATTGTGATATCCGCTGCAGTCCTGAAGGTTTCATTACTGAATTTCATCAATATACTCATTTTTATCACGAACGTATATATTTATAATATATTCACCATCACTACCTGTCAAGAGAGGCGTGAGGACTTTTGCTGTCCGTTGAAAAAACTATGCTCTTCCTGCTGTCCCGTGTGGACCAGATGGGCGCCCAGCAATTCGTGGAAATCTACGAACAAAGAGGGTACACCTCTACCTATATCCGAAACAGCCTGTCCCGCCTGAAAAAAGAAGGCTACATCGCTTCACCTGCCCGTTCCTTATACCAAATCACGGATAACGGACGCTCCTACATCAAATCCATTAACAGCAAGCCTGCCCGTTATCATCAAAAGTGGGACCACACCTGGGATGTCGTCATGCTGGAAGTGCCTGAGCACGAACGCAAAAAGCGCGATGCCTTTCGTGCGGCGATTCTGCAGCTTGGTTTCGGATTGCTATATAACAGCGTCTACATCTCTCCCTGGAATTATCGCCAGGAAGTAGCCGAGTATATTCAGAGTCTGGAGCTTACGGGCAATGTCTCGATTATGCGCGGAGAGTTCGCAGAGGGCTCGATTACCCCGGCCAAAGCCTGCACCATCTGGCAGCTCGACAATGTGGAAGCAGTGTATCAGGACAAATGGAGCTGGTCGCAGACCGAGTTCGCTCCTCTCGTAGACGAGGCTGTCCGTGACGGGCAGGCATTACGCCTGTTTCTGCTGTATCTGCAAATCGGCGAAACCCTGAGCGGCTTGTTTATGGTTGACCCCTCGCTGCCGGATGAACTGCTGCCTGCGGACTGGTCCGGCAAAACCGTTCTCGCTGAGCTACAGGCGCAATCACGCAGACTCGCCGAGGCGATCCCCCGTGATTCCTTCTATGCGCTGTTCACATAGCAATATCTATTCTCTCCATACACATGGAAAAAAGGGGCAGCCCCTCTCAGGCTGTCCCTTCTATATTTATTCTAATCTTGCCGCATACCCGTAGCCAGCAGCTCCTTGACCGCTTCAAGACTGCTAAGTGGCGCATGGCAGGCAAAATTCCGGCATTCATACGCCGTTGCCCGGCCATCCACCGCCGGTTTATCAGCCAGATGCGGCAGCAGAAGATGCAAAGCTTCACCCTCACTGCCGGACCAGTTAACGATCAGCGAAGCATCAGGCAGGTAGGCCTGCTGGACCTGAGCCAGCATTCCATGCAGCGCCGGATCCTCCGGCTTCCCGGACAGCACCCATTCGCGGCCGCCGGAGATCAGCGCCAGATGGGCCTGTAGATACATCGCATATCCAGGCGGATATTCTGCAGCCGCAGAGGCCAGTACCTGTGCGGTTCGCTCGGCAACGGCCTTCAGCTCCACATCCTGCGACATCACCGACAGCTTCAACAGCTGCTTCGCCGCCACCGAATTCCCGGACGGAAGCGCTCCGTCATACAATTCCTTGGAGCGGATCGGCAGCTTTTCCCCGTCCAGGCCGGTGAAGAAGAAGCCGCCGCCTTCCTCGTCGCTGAACAGCGCAAGCAGCCCATCCTTAAGCTGTAAAGCCCGCTCCAGGTGCACAGCCTGACCTGTAGCTTCATACAGCTCGGTCAATCCCCAGATCAGGAAGGCATAATCATCCACATACGCCGGAATCGCCGATTCCCCGTCACGGTAGCGGGCCAGCAGCCGGCCGTCCTCACGGCGGCGGAGGTTGTCCCAGATGAAGTCTGCCGCCGCTGCTGCAGCTGTGGCGTACTCCGGTTTCTGCAGCGCTTTGGCCCCTTTGGCCAGTGCCGCGATCATCAGGCCGTTCCAGGAGGTCAGCACTTTATCATCCTTGGACGGATGAATCCGCTGCTCCCGGTAAGCGAACAGCTTCTCACGCCATTCCTCCATCCGCGTCTTCAGGCCAAGCGGGTTCATGCCCGTACGTTCGGCCATATCCTCCGGCAGTCCTTGCAGCAGATTCGGAATATTGGCTCCCTCAAAATTGCCTTCAGGCGTAATTCCGTACACATGGCAGTAGGAATGCATATCCTCTAGACCCAGCGCTTCCTCAATCTGTTCGCGGGTGAAGACATAGAACTTCCCTTCCACCCCTTCGGAATCCGCATCCTCAGCACAATAAAATGCACCCTCCGGTGAAGTCATATCCCGCCGTACATACGTAAAGATCTGCTCGGCAATCTCCGCATACAGCGGCTTCCCGGTAATCTGGTAAGCTTCCAGATAGGCGATGGCCAGCAGCGCGTTATCATAGAGCATTTTCTCAAAATGCGGTACAAGCCACTCCCGGTCCGTAGAGTATCGAGAGAACCCGAACCCTACGTGGTCATACATCCCGCCGCGGTACATCGCATCCAGCGTTTTCTCCACCATCCGCAGCGCTTCCGGCTGCTGGTAAGCCTGGCTGTACGCCAGCAGTAACGACAGGTTATGCGGCGAGGGGAACTTCGGCGCATTACCGAACCCGCCGTATTCCTCGTCGAACTGGCCTCTGTACAGCTCATAGGCTTCATGCAGCAGCTCTTCGCCCGGCACAGCACCGCCGCTTACACCGGTAAGCTGTGCATTCTTGCGGTCCAGCGACTGGAGATCCGACAGCAGCTCGTCACCGAGCTTACTCAGCGCATCGCCATCCTGCTCCCACTTCTTATGAATCTGCTCCAGCACATCCATCAGCCCGATCCGCCCGAACATCTGCCGTTTCGGGAAATACGTCCCCGCATAGAACGGCTTCTTGTCCGGCGTTAGCAGCACCGTCAGCGGCCACCCGCCGCTCCCGGTCAGCGCCTGACACACCGACATATACAGCGCATCAATATCCGGCCGCTCCTCGCGGTCGACCTTAATTGCAATGTAATTATCATTAAGCAGCTGCGCGACCTCAGCATCCTCGAAGGATTCGCGCTCCATTACGTGACACCAATGGCAAGTTGAATAGCCGACGGATAGGAAGAC
>CAKMKL010000323.1 GCA_927443375.1 uncultured Paenibacillus sp.
TAACCGCAAACGAATCCATGGTGCACTAGGCTATCTTTCGCCGGTTCAATTCGCAGCGAAATTTAAGCAAAAGGCAGCTTAATTCTTTTAAAGTCACGTCTACTTTCTTGACGGAGGTCCATTTTTACCGTTGATTTACCCGCTCAGCCCGCCGGCAGCGGAATCAACGGTTTTTACCGTTGATCCCGTCGCCGCAGACCTGCTACCACAGCTCGTTATACAGCACGGAATGAATATATTCATACCGGCAAATCCTGCTGCTACCCCGGGCCAGCACGGGTTTGAATTTGCCTTTTTCACATAAAGAAGCCATGTATTTTCGAATTGTTCTCAGATCCACACCAAGCCCATTCACTAAATCAATAGGCCTGATATAGCCGTTAGACCGTACCGCTAACCGCAAAATCTCTCTTTCCATCCTTGTGTACTGACTCTGTTCACCATCCGCATGCTGCAACAGGCATGGAATTATTAAGGATTTGAATAGAGAAACCGTCAGCTCCGGCGCCGATTCCAAATCATCATAGGGCACCGAGACTACACGATAGCCGGCAATCTGCAGATAAGTTTCCCTGTTTAGCTCCTGCCGGTACCTGGTCCGGTCTGTATGCTGCACATGGGGACCATATCCTTTGATCTCAATCGCAAACTTCATCTGGCCCGGCTTCCATACCAGATCAACAAAGTAAGGCCTGCCCCGCCAGTCTGAGACCTCATACTCCGGATGCAGATCATCCAAACTCCCAAAAATCGGCCACCATACCCGCTCCACAAACATTTTCTCACCATGCCCATGCCCGCGCTTCAATCGGTCCAGACGTTCTCCGGTTCTTCGTCTCTTATGATATTCCAGCCATTTCTGATACTCTTCCGCAAATCCCATTCCCCACGCCCCTCCTCTGCACAAAAAAGTCCCGCACCCCAATAAATCATGGAGTACGGGACGTTCTTCATCCGTTTTTCTAGATTATATAGTTTGCTATTCTCCAGCGTCAATGACATCAATTCATTTCGTAAACCGGTCATTCCCGCACAATGAATATGGTAAATTCTAGAATACCTGATTCGGATAATTGTCCTTCCGGTTATTTAATGAAATGTTTACTTTACATCAAGGGGTGAGGAATGATGGACCATAAAAGAAAATCAGGCCTGATGCAGCAGTTTATCTTTGTCGGGCCAACTTCCCTGTTTTTCTTTGTTATTGTGCTGATTCCATTCTTTTTGGGACTTTATTATTCGTTTACCAGCTGGAACGGAATCTCGCGTCATGTGGAGTGGACCGGCCTGCGGAATTACCTGCATATTTTCACCAAGGACCCTTCCTTTCTGCATTCGTTCTGGTTTACGGCCAAGTTTACTTTATTCGGCCTGGTGCTGACCAACCTGCTCGGCTTCGCACTCGCCTATGTGCTCACCCGCAGGCTGTTTACACGCAATGTGCTGCGGACGGTGTTTTTTGTTCCCCATGTCATTGGCGGCCTGTTGCTCGGGTTTATCTGGCAGTTTATTTTTGTCCGGGGATTCGAGTCAATCGGCCAGGCCACCGGCTGGTCCTTTTTCAATCTCCCTTGGCTGGGTACGGGAGGAACCGCTTTCTGGGCGATTGTGATCGTGTTTGTCTGGCAAAATGCCGGCTATCTGATGGTGATCTACATCTCGGCGATCAACAATGTTCCGCGGAGCCTGATGGAAGCTTCCCGGGTGGACGGAGCCGGGCGGATGCAGACCCTGCGCCATGTTACGATTCCGCTGGTTATGCCGGCCGTAACGGTCTGCCTGTTCCTGTCGATCTCGTGGTCCTTCAAACTGTTCGACCTGAACCTGTCGCTGACCAAAGGCGGTCCGTTCAAAGCTACTGAATCCGTGGCGCTGAATATTTATAATGAAGCCTACACGATTAGCCGGTTCGGCATGGGCTCGGCCAAAGCGATGATTTTCTTCGTCGTTGTAGCCATCATCTCCCTGCTGCAGGTGAGAGCAACCAAGAAAAGAGAGGTGGAGCTGTAATGGAGACTGCCGCCAAAAAATTCAGGGCCCCGCTGCTGCTGGCCGAACTGCTCATGATCCTGCTGGGCCTAATATTCCTGGTTCCGTTTTATTTTCTGCTGGCGAACTCGGTCAAAAGCTACAGCGAAATTCTCTCAGATTCCGCTGCGCTGCCCTCTATGGTTCATTGGAGCAACTATGCTGAAGCGTGGAAAGCAACCGATTTCCCGCATGCTTTTCTGAACTCCTTCATTGTTACAGTTATCAGCAACGTGCTGCTCGCACTCCTCTGTTCGATGTGCGCCTACAAAATGGTCCGTAATAACAGCCTTTATAACCGTATGCTCTATATAGCACTGGTAGCGGCCATGGTTATTCCGTTTCAGGCAATAATGATTCCGCTGGTCAAGGTTGTGAGCGGATTAGGCGTGATGGATTCAACCGCCGGGCTGATTCTGGCTTATCTGGGATTTGGCGCGCCGATGACTGTATTCCTTTTCCACGGCTTCGTCAAATCGGTGCCGGTAGACATTGAGGAAGCTTCACGGGTGGATGGCAGCAGCCCTTACGGTACCTTTTTCCGGATTGTGCTTCCGCTGATGCAGCCGATTATCGTTACGGTGATCATTCTGAATACCCTGTGGATCTGGAATGACTACCTGATGCCATCGCTCATTCTGCAGGATCCGCAGCACCGCACGATCCCCATCGCCACGTATGCCTTTTTCGGCCAATATACGAAACAATGGGATCTGGCGCTTCCAGGGCTTGTGCTCGGGATTACGCCGGTGGTGATCTTTTTCCTGCTGATGCAAAAGTATATTATTGAAGGCATCGCCCAGGGCTCCGTTAAGGGCTGACCATACATGCGACTTTCAGGCAGAGAGGATGAATCTGATATGAGCAAAAAACACGGACTTCTCCTCGCATGCTCGCTGCTGCTGGCCGGGCTGACCGCCGGCTGCGGACGCGGCAGTGACCATGCGGACGGAATCAAAACGGTGCATATCTACCAGTTCAAGGTAGAAATATCCGAAGCGCTGGCTTCACTTAAAACCGAATTCGAGCAGGAGCACCCGGACATCCGGCTGGAGATTCAGAGCGTCGGGGGCGGCAGTGATTATGGGGCATCCCTGCGCGCCAAGTTCTCATCCGGTGACGAGCCGGATATCTTCACTATCGGCGGCAACAACGAACGCGATATGTGGCTGGAATATCTGGAGGACCTGAGCGGTGAAGCCTGGGCCAAGGATGTTAAGCCGCTCGCAGCAGAACAAATGACTGTAGACGGCAAGCTCTACGGGATGCCGATGAACCTGGAAGGCTACGGCTTCATTTACAATAAGGATTTGTTCAAGCAGGCCGGCATTACGGAGAAGCCGCTGACCCTCAGTGCGCTGCGGGAGGCGGCGGGGAAGCTGCAGGCTGCAGGGATCACGCCTTTTGCCAACGGCTATCAGGAATGGTTCGTGCTTGGCAATCATAACGTCAATGTAGCCTTCGCCCAGCAGCCTGACCCTGAAGCGTTCATTAAGGGACTGACAGACGGCTCCAAGACGTTCACTGGGGATCCGATATTCTCCAAGTGGATGGACCTGCTCGATCTTACGGTCGAATATGGCAACAAAAATCCGCTCTCGACGGATTACAATACCCAAGTAACCATGTTCGCCAGCGGAGAAGCGGCGATGATGCAGCAGGGTAACTGGACCCAGGGACAAATCGACGGCATCAACCCGGACCTGAATCTGGGCATCCTGCCGATGCCGATTGATGATACGGCGGAAGATAACGATAAGCTCTATGTAGGAGTGCCCAGCAACTGGGTCATTAATAAAAACTCTCCCGTTAAGGAGGAGGCCAAGCTCTTCCTGGACTGGCTTGTAACCTCAGAGACCGGTAAAAGATACATCACCAAAGAGTTCCAGTTCATCCCTGCCCTCGACAGCATTCAGGGTACCGAAGAAGAGCTTGGGGCACTGGGTGCCGAAGTACTGGACTATACGGATATGGATCAGGCCCTCACCTGGAACTGGTCACGCCTGCCGAACGGAATGCCGCAGGAATTATCCAGCAGCATTCAGGGTTACCTCGGCGGCAAGCTTACCAAAGAAGGTATGCTGAAGGAGTTTCAGGTCAACTGGGACAATCTCAGTGTGCAATAAACGCAGCTACTATTTTGCTTCTATATACTGAGCACAAGCCGCGCATTGCTGGCGCGGCTTGTATTTTGGGGAATATAGCCGTTTTTTCCCGCTACATCACCGTTACCCGGTAAGCATCAACCGTGGCTGCAGTCCCATTGAGGGTTAATGTCGCATTGTAATATCCGCGGTCACCAGGTTTGCATTGATAATCTCCGGAACATCCGGTCACGTAAAATTTCGTCTTCGAAAACCCAGGATAAATCTGGGTCAGCTTCCGGTAGAATTTATGCCCGTGATGGGTGATGATAGCCAGCACCTGATCTCTCACCTTCGCCGGAATCGCTGCAAAAAACTTCCCCGTCTCTGTCCCGCTGAGCACATGACTGGGATCAACCGTAATCCCGCTGACCTTTAAAGGCCAATGAAAATCAATAATATAATAATACCGGTTATCTAAATTTTTCAGCAGTTTTAGACTTTCCGGCGTGAATTTCCCGAGTGCACAATCAAGCCATACATACCTCACCTTGCCCTGGGTACCCGGAAAATTCATCTGCCCGGCTGCAGCTCCTAAATATTTAGTAAATAAGGACCGGGTGCTTGCCTCCCAATTCCCGATTGAGGCTTTGTAAGGAATACTCCCGAGCGTGCCCGTAACCGTATTCTTGAAATCCTTGTAGAAAGCATCGGCATTACTTCCATGATTAGCTCCGGCCTGTGCGTTATCCCCGCCAAAAATCACAAATTTTTTGTTTCCGCTGCTCACCGCTTTGGGCAAAAGATTTCTAAAAATAACTGAGCTGTTCCCGTATCCCACATGGCTGTCTCCGATGACTGCAAAATTAATGCTCTGGGCCTTCACCTTACGCTTCAAGCTGCGTACCTGCTCAGCTCCGGATGAAAGGCTCCGCTTCTTCATTGTTCCTGCCCGCTTTTTCATAAGCAGCCCCTCTTCGAATGGGTTAGAAGTTCCTGTCATATTTATATTCGATGAGAACGGAAAACGCTTGGACTCGCTAAATGAACGAAGGGGCAGGCCCAGGATAAGTGGATACTTAGAACCAAAAAAGGCTGAGTCTTTTTTCACTTGTTGCTCAAACATCCATTATTTACAATATAAATAACAATGTTCCATACAAAAAAGAAAGAAGGCTGCTGTATGCGCATCAACAAATGGATACCGCGAATACTGTTCCCCGCCATGGTTATGTCTGTGATGGCCGGATGCGGAAACAACGCCCCTAACAATGAGGCAAAAGGACTAAACGAACCCTCCCCAACTGCCGGTGCACATCTGGCGCACTGGTCCTATGAGGGTGATACCTCTCCGGAGCACTGGGCTGAGCTGGATCAGCTGTTCACAACCTGCAGTACCGGTACCGCTCAATCGCCGGTTAATATCCTTCATGACCAAGTAAAGGACGACGAGAACCTCTCCCCGATCAAGGTGGAGTATTCGCCTTCCCCTGTAGCTATCATTAACAACGGCCATACGATCCAGGTAAACCTTAAGAATCAGGATAACCGGCTTGTGGTTGAAGGAAAGACCTATATATTGCAGCAGTTTCATTTCCACCTGCCCAGCGAGCATGAGGTGGACGGCGAACATGCTGAAATGGAGCTGCATCTGGTACATAAAAGTGAGGACGGGTCGCTTGCAGTGCTTAGTGTTCTGATTCATAGCGGCAGCGAAAATACCGGACTGAACCAGCTATGGTCCCTGCTTCCGGCCAAAGAAAGTGAAGAAGAAACTCCGGTGGAGGGTGACTTTAATCTGAATGGGCTGCTGCCGGCAGATCTTCATTCGTTCCGCTATCAGGGATCGCTCACCACACCTCCTTGTACCGAAGGGGTGCAGTGGATCGTCCTGGAGAATCCGGTGCAATGGTCCGGTGAGCAGATCGGCAAATTCGCCGCTATATTCCCGCATGACAACCGTCCGGTACAAACACTTGGAAAACGGGAAATCGACAGCGATGAATAGGCTGCTGTCCATACAATATCCGTAGCCTAGTCGGCATTTGAGGGCTTACATGCAGTATTTGGTTACTTGTGATTCCCTGGCACAGGGGGATTGACCAGAGTGCCATTGGCCGATACGCCTACGCCATCTGTATACACCATTTTACCGCCATAATAACCGGTTCCCAGCACAAGGCCGCAGGAAGCAAGCGAAACGACCAGGTACAGCACCAGCGGAGCTTTTACAAATTCGCGTTTTCCTTTCAAGTACATCAATATTCTCCATACAACGATCAAAGTAACGGCCCAAGCGGTTAAGGTGGCGAGCAGCTCATGAGGCTCCAGGAATGAAGTCACACCGCGTGCATCATCATCCGGGCCGGTCGCAATAGCGGCCCAGGCTCCAACTGCAGCAAGCAGCCACATCCATAACCCGCCTGTAGGATTCAAAGACCGTTTTTTTAGGGCCGTCACCAGATCATACCCAAATCCGATGATAATCAGAGCAATAGGGAAATGTACGACAATGGGATGGATGTGGTTAAAAACTTCAGTAAACATAGATATAACCTCCTTATTTTTCGCGCTGAAACAGATACCGCCTTTTACCGACTGCGCAGCTCTTTCTACTTGAATGGTTGCCTATAGGTTCATTTAGTTTTGGTTTCAGGAAGGATGACCGTAAAGGTGCTCCCCTGATGCAGGGTGCTGGTTACGGCGATTCTGCCGCCGTGCCTGCTGACGATCTCATAGGCGATAGCCAGCCCCAATCCGGTGCCGCCATGTTCCCTTGTACGGGCTTGGTCTACCCGGTAGAACCGTTCGAATAAGTTAGGAATATCCTCCTCGGGAATCCCGCAGCCCGTATCCTGAATGATTACATTCGCAGTGCCGTTATCATTCCGGGTAATTCCCAGTGTCACCGTTCCTCCCTCCGCTGAGTATTTAATGGCATTATCCAAAAGGATATACAGCACTTGGTCTATCTGTTCGCTGTCACCAATACAGGTAAAGCCTTCTTCCTCAATACCTGTGCGGAGCTTTAGCTGCACATTTTTCTCCAGAGCCATTAGCTGCATTCTTGCGGCTGCAAAGGAAAGTCTGTCCTGCAGGTCGAATACCTCCCGCCTCATGTGCTGCTGAGGGGAATCATTTCTGGCGAGTGTAAGCAATTGCCCGGTTAAACGTGTCATACGCTCTATTTCTTCTTTCATATCCTGAAGCACCGTCTGATGGACAGGCGATAGCTTGTGCTGTTCCTCTTCCAGAATGTCCACCGATAGCTGAAGCACGCTCAGAGGTGTCCTTAGCTCATGGGAGGCGTAAGCGGTGAACTTTTGCTGCCGGTTAAACGCTTGGTTGAGAGGAAGTATAGCCCGGCCGGCCAGTATATAACCTATGATGGTGGTCACCACCAGGAGGAGAAGAGTGATTCCGATGAGGAGCAGCCTCATCTCTTTTAACAGATGCTCCTGTTTGCTCACCTCTTCTCCAATCCAGAGAACAGGATGTGCCTCATCACCTGTCATTAATCGCAGAATTGCAAAATCCGCCTGGTTCTTACCCGGAAAATTGCTTAAATGAACGTAGCTTTTACTCCTTTGAGCATCCAGCTGCTGTTGGAAGGAAGGCATGAGCAGCAGGTTATTTCTCTCTGGTGAATGAACGAAAATCGTCCATGATGAATCAGTTATGACAGCAAACTGGTCACTCTGCAGATACTCCCATTCCATTCTGCGGGCGCCTGCCTGCCGCTGTTCACGATTCTCCTCTGCATCCTGCGCCGGCACCGGTTTATTTAACCACTCATCCATAGCTTTCAGCCCGGCAGATTCCAAATTATTCCTTTCATCCCTGTGCATCACATCTGTCAGTACCCAGTAAAAGGCACCCGCCATGATGAGCAGAATTAATCCAATCATCGTGCTGTAAAAAATGGTTAATTGCCTGCGGGTATTAGATATCATCAGGGTCAGCCCCATTCTCTGCCAAACGATAGCCTCTTCCGTGTACACTCCGGATCAGCTTCACAGAGAAGGGGTCGTCGACTTTTTTCCGTAACAGCTTGATGACGGCATCGACAGCATTCAGCGTCACATTAGCTTCACTGCCCCACACAGAATTAAGAATACGCTCTCTGGAGAGCACGACATTCGGATGACGGGCAAAAAACTCCAGCAGCTGGAACTCGCGTTTGGTCAGTGTCAAGGGTACACCCTCACGTTCTGCCTCCTGTGTGTCCGGACTCAGCCGGAGGCCGCTGACCGTATACTTTGAGGTATATCCCCGGGTTTGCTTTCTGCGGTCCAGGGAAGTAATCCGGGCCAATAATTCCTCGAAAGCAAAGGGCTTGATCATATAATCGTCTGCCCCTGTAAGAAGTCCGCTGACGCGATCCTCAATCTCGCCGCGTGCAGTCAGCATCAGAATGGCCGTATTGTCATTCAGCCCCCGCTGCTGCCGGCATAGCTCCAGACCGGTTTTGCCGGGAAGCATCCAGTCCAGAATATACAGATCAAATTCTGTAGTGAAAAAAAACAGTTCCGCCTCTTCCGAATTGCGGGCCCATTCCGTCCGATGTCCTGCAGATGTCAGCTTATACTGAATCATATAGCCAAGCTTGGCGTCGTCTTCTACTAATAAAATGTGCATAATATCCTGCTTTCCAGTTCCAAAAATGTTAGTTCATGTGGCGCTTTGCTCTGCCATAAATTGAAGTCCGCCATTAATATCCCTAAGACACATTATAGCTATAAAAAATGAAAAAATAATGAAATACTAATTTATGCACTTCAGGCAAAAGAAAGAGACCTGCCGGCTTATAAGCCTGACAAGTCTCCGATACAACTATTAATTACTTATGAAACAACACATCTTGCAGAACTATACCTTGGACCTCTTCTTTACTCTGCTGCTTCTCCGCCAGCTTCCCGCGTTGTGTAGCTGTGGCTTGTGGTGGCTTCAACAATGTCATGGAAAGCCCAATGGCTACTCGACACATCCGAACAAATGGAAGACTGGATGCCGAATAAAGGTCCACGATTCAATACTCTGTTGAAAATAGTGACCGCTTCTGCCCGGGTTAAGTACTTATCCGGCCCGAAGCTTCCGTCTGGCATCCCTTTCATATAACCGGCCTGTTGAACCAGTGCAATGTTGTGCGCCGACCAGTGATTTGCAGTATCCGTGAACGATGACACAGGTTCACCGCTCAGCTGCATCCAGCGTACGACAACTGCCGCCATTTCGGCTCTGGTTATATACAGCTTAGGCCCAAAGGTGCCGTCAGAATAGCCTGTCATTAATCCGCCGGAAGTCACTTTAAGAATATCACCCGCAGCCCACTGGAATTCGTTCTGATCCTTATAAGCAACAGTCTCGGCATTCGCTGCCTGAACAGCTCCAATGCGGGGCAAGACCGCCGCCAGTTCAGCTCTGGTCATGGCTTGCTCTGGTTTGAATGTCCCGTCAGGATAGCCTTGCATATACGCTTCATGTGATTTCTTAGGGGATGCAGACCAGTTATCCATGTCTAGTACAGTAAAGGTACTGAACTTGTTCACACTGATTTTCAGCCCCAGCTTTTCTGCAGAATATTGTACCACTTGAGGCTGAACCAGCACTTTCTCACCGTCACTATGCTCAACATAGATCACCAAATGAGACAGGAATGCCTCTCTCGCAGCTTCATCCGTTGGCAGCACATTACCTGGCAGCGGGAGGATCAAGTCTACCGGCTGATTTATGACACCTGTCTCAATGCTGACCGGACGGCCTACGACATGAACAGCCCCTAAGCCCGCAGCTGCTTGAACGATCGGCTCCTGCTTCGCCCGTTCTTCCACAGCCTTGATTGCCTGTTCACTTTTAACCGGGGTGAATTTAAACTGATAATCCCCGATCAAAAGAGCCAGAGTTTGCTGCGGCAGAATCAGTCTGGCATTCACTGTAGACATCTCCAGATTGACCTTGCCGGATGCTAGGGTCTTCAAGGTATCCTTGGACAAGCCAATTTCCTGCTCAGCGACTTTATCCTCTGTATCCGGAAGAACTAGCCGTACCGTATCAAGACCGGCTGCAACAACCTTGCTTACAGCCTCAAGCGCTTTTGCTGCAGTGTAGTCCACTTTGTCTTTCTTCGTTCCGTCCGCCAGGGTCGTACGGTTAATGTACAGGCTGCCGCCATCTCCATTGACTGCCATGAACTCGGTCTGCGGCTGGGTTGCTCCAGTAGACGGCTGGGTCACCGGCGTTTCTGTTCCTGGTGTCTCTGTTCCCGGCGTTTCTGTTCCTGGTGTTTCAGTACCTGGTGTCTCTGTTCCTGGTGTTTCCGTTCCCGGATCCGGCTCCTGCTCTCCGGTCCCCTTCACAAAGCTCAAGTAGAAATCGTCCAGCGTTCCCCATGCGCCGCCGTCTGCTTTAACGCGGGCACCGATCGTCAGTTTTCCGTCCGTTACAAGAATATTCTCTAGTTGCGGGTTACTCCACTGCGTCCACCCGTTCACTCCGGTGTCCGTTTTCACTTCCGCTCCGCCTGTTACCGCGAAGAGATTCATCTCCGGATGAACAGCGTCTCCGCCCTGGATAAACATGGACAGATTGTAGTAACCGGGAGTCAGCCCGTATACCGTCTGCGTTACACTAAAGTTAACTCCGCTGGCAGAATAGAAGTGTAACGAATAGATTCCGCTTTTGGCATCCGCCGCTTTATTCTGATAATCGGTATGCGGGCTGCTTCCTGCACCGTAGGTGATCTCCCACATGCTCCGGTCGTTATTCTCAAAACCTGCGTTAACGATAAAGTTCTGTTTTTTAATCTCCAGATAAGCTTTCACCGTCAAGCCGCCTTCAGCCGTTCCTCCGATCACATAGCTGCCGGCTCCCTTGGTAACCGCTTGTTCAAGTGCGGATTGATCCCAGACAACAGGTATCGTTCCGGTACTTCCATCATTATAAGTAACGCTTGTTACGGACGGCAGCCGGACAGGTTCTCCTGCAACCGCCGATACCGTGACATCCTTGATCTCATCAACGGCGAGAGGAGTGACCGCCCCAGTATTCACATATTTGAACACATTCAGTGAAGCCAGCGGGTGCCCGCTGAAATCAAACAATGCCTGGTTGTCGACAGCACTGCCACCATACCATACCCCTGCATCCTTAGGGTCATATTCCTTCGCATAGCTGGCTGCCCAGCCTGAGCCATATTGCTCCCAGAGGAGCTTATTCTGCTCAAGCTTATCCAACGGACCTACCGGAAGCCACGCCGGCTCCCAGTAGAAAACGCCGATCCCCGCTGCACCCACATTGGCAACCGCTTCGATTACGTTTCTGACCGAGTTAGCCTGGCCTTGAACGCTGATCGGGTAGTCCAGAACTTGCCCCGAGCTCTGAGGCGCTGTATTGCCATGCCCGTCCCCGTCTTGAGCGGTATACGCATAAGAGGTTTCGGCTACCATCACTTTTTTACTGTACGTATCGGCAACCTGCTTCAATACAGAGGTCAAATTGCTTAATGTGCCGTGCCAGAACGGATAATAAGAACTTGCAAATACATCATAGTCTACTTTATTATCCTGCAGGGTTTTGGCATAGGAAGCATATCTGCCCGCCGATTCCGGATTCGTAAAATGCAGTGCGATCTGAATGCCCGGGTCGGTCTCCCGGATTGCTTTACTGCCTGCACTGAACAATTCACTCATCTTCGTCCAGTCGGATTCCCCGACGAATTGTCCATTGGTTTCATTGCCTACCTGAACCATGCCGATGTCAATCTTTTGATCAAGCATAGCCTGCAGGCTTTCTTTGGTATAGTTATAGAGTGCAGTCTTCTTCGCTTCAAAACTCAAATCGGCCCAGGCCTTAGGCGTGTGCTGCTTGGCCGGATCCGCCCAAAAATCAGAATAATGGAAGTCCACCAGCAGCTTCATGCCGTTTGCGGTCGCTCTTTTACCGATGGCGATTGCGGTTGCCAGATCATTATTGCCCCCGCCGTAACCATTTCCAGCTGAATCAAAAGGATCATTCCATACGCGCACCCGGATATAATTTACCCCGGACTCATGTACGGTCTTAAAGATATCCTGCACCTCTCCAGCTTCGTTATAAAACTCAACTCCACTGTTCTCTAACGAAATAATGCTGGAAATGTCCATACCCTTGATAAAGTCAGAGGAAAGTCCCTCCACCTTCTTCACAAAAATATCCGCAGCCACCGGCGGAAACGCCTCGGTGCTTGTTTGCTTCAGCTCAAAGCTGTCCGCATATCCCCAAGCGCCCGGACCGCCGCTGATGTTCGCTCCAAGTACAAGATTTGCGGTATCCTGCGTCAGAACAAATTTCAGGCTGACCGTTCCCCAAGCATTATAGCCGGTGGTGGCAGCAGCTGGCGCCTTCTCGCTACCCGCAAACAATTCAACATGTCCAGCTTGCTTATCAGCACCGCCCATAGACTTTACTGTAAGCTCGTAGCTTCCCGCCGGGAGAGAAGCAATACTCTGCTTCACCGTAAACACCGGGGTTCCGGCGGCTGTATCCTTGATCCAATATTTGAAGGCATGCGTCCCTTCATCCGGTGTGAGCCATTTATCGGAAGTGTACGCAAACTGCTGAATATCTAACTGATCCCACGCTTCGGTTTCCACACTCCATGACTTATCGGCCCAAAAATCCGATTCAAAACCGCCGTTCACAATGTACGGACCGTTCGAATCTGCAGCCACAGCCGCCCCCAAGTTGAATGAAAATGAACTCAACATCAACAATACTGCCACAACAACAGAGATTACCTTTTGCCTCATCCTCAATTCTGATCACCCTTTCAATGTAAGCCCTTACAGTTCAATATATCAAAAGATCAGGAGCTTTGATAACGTATCGAATTTAATATTTTGTATGCTTTAGCAAGAAGTTTAATCGTTACGCTTCAATTGCGGCAGCAAAAAGCCACCGGGCCAGGTCCCGATGGCTTACGTCTGATTCAATGTGATTAG
>CAKMKL010000324.1 GCA_927443375.1 uncultured Paenibacillus sp.
ACGCCGTTATTCAACTCGTCTTCACCAAGAATCGCTGTGTACCGTGCAGACATGCGGTCGGCCGATTTCATCTGGGCTTTCATTTTGCGGCCTAGATAATCACGCTCTGCAGAGAAGCCCTGGCTGCGCAGATTAAACAGCTGCTTCGTAATCTCCAGGTCTGCGGCTTCTCTGCAGAGCGTGATTATCTAGGCCGCAAAATGAAAGCCCAGATGAAATCGGCCGACCGCATGTCTGCACGGTACACAGCGATTCTTGGTGAAGACGAGTTGAATAACGGCGTCATTGCCCTGAAGTCGATGTCTACCGGTGAACAGCGGACGGTGAAGCTGGAAGAGCTGGCGCAGTCGCTGGTCTGAGTTATTGTAAGGGCAGTATGCCGCACTACTGAACGGACAGGCAATCCAAAACTGTATTTTAACCATGAAGGGGTAGGATAAATTATGACTAGAAGCCATCACTGTGGACAATTGACGCCGGAGCATATCGGCCAGACAGTAACTCTGAACGGATGGGTGCAAACCCGCCGTGACCTAGGAGGCGTACTGTTCATTGATCTCCGCGACCGCAGCGGAATCGTGCAAATCGTCTTTAACCCGGACTACTCCGGTGAAGCACTGCAGATTGCCGATAAGGTGCGCAGTGAATATGTGCTCTCTGTTACGGGTAAAGTTGTAAAAAGAGATGCAGAAACCATCAACCGCAATCTGCCTACCGGTGAGATTGAAGTGCAGATTACCGATATCGAAGTGCTGAATGCTGCCAAAACCCCTCCGTTCTTCATCGAAGACGGTGTGGAAGTGGATGAGTCTCTGCGGATGAAATACCGTTATCTCGACCTGCGCCGTCCGGAAATGTACAAGACGCTGCTGCTTCGTTCGAAAGCGGCGAAGATTTTCCGCGATTTCCTGGATGGTGAAGGATTTATTGATGTTGAAACGCCGATCCTGACTAAAAGCTCCCCAGAAGGCGCACGTGATTATCTTGTGCCAAGCCGGGTGCATGAAGGCGAATTCTTCGCGCTTCCGCAATCGCCGCAGATTTACAAGCAGCTGCTGATGGTAGGCGGTATCGAGCGTTATTACCAAATCGCCCGTTGCTTCCGCGATGAGGACCTGCGCGCTGACCGTCAGCCGGAATTCACCCAGGTTGACATCGAGACCTCCTTCGTGCCGCAGGATGAGCTGCTCAGCATGATGGAAACGCTGATGCAGCGTCTCCTGAAAGAAACCGTGGGCGTGGATGTGGCTGTTCCATTCCAGCGTCTGACGTATGCGGAAGCTATCGGCAAATACGGCTCGGATAAGCCGGACCTGCGCTTCGGTCTGGAGCTCGTTGAAATGAACGATATCGTTGCCAGCAGCGGAGTGAAGGTATTTGCTTCCGTGATCGAAAAAGGCGGCGAAGTGAAATGTCTCAACGCCAAGGGCTGCGGTACATGGACCCGTAAGGAAATCGATGATCTCGGACCTTATGCTGCCCGTTACGGCGCGAAAGGCCTGGCCTGGATTCAGGTGAAAGATGGGGAGTTCAAGGGACCGATCGTCAAATTCTTCAGCGAAGAAGAAATTGCTGCTGTAAAAGAACGTACCGGCGCTGAAGAAGGCGACCTTCTGCTCTTCTCTGCCGATAACAAAAAAGTCGTTGCTGATGTACTGGGGGCCCTGCGCCTCAAAATCGGCCGCCAGCTCGGCCTGATTGACGACAGTGTGTTCAAATTTGCCTGGGTAACCGAATTCCCGCTGCTCGGCTATGATGAAGATCAAAAACGTTACGTTGCGGAGCACCATCCGTTCACACGCCCTATGGATGAGGACCTTCACCTCTTCGACACTGATCCGGGTGCCATCCGTGCACAGGCTTATGATATCGTGCTTAACGGCTACGAAGTGGGCGGCGGCTCCCAGCGTATCTACAAACGCGATGTACAGGAGAAAATGTTCGACGCGCTGGGCTTCACACCTGAAGTGGCCTATGAGAAATTCGGCTACCTGATGGATGCGTTCGAATATGGCACGCCTCCGCACGGCGGGATTGCCTTCGGCTTTGACCGTCTGGTGATGCTGCTTGCCGGCCGCACCAACCTGCGCGAAACGATCGCCTTCCCGAAAACGGCCAGTGCAACCGATCTCCTGATGGATGCTCCGTCCCCGGTAGATGCTGTACAACTGGAACAGCTGCACATCAAGCTTGCTCCTAAGCCGGAGAAAGTAAAAGCTAACTAAAGCACACGCTTGCGGGGCGGCTCTACTCCGTTCTGCAAGCTTCATAAAGGAGGCATGAACCTCATGCTGAATCAGTTCTCACGTACAGAACTCGCTATCGGACCGGAAGGTCTGGAGATTCTGAAAAACAGCACGGTAGCCGTGCTGGGCATCGGCGGCGTTGGTGCCATGTCTGTTGAAGCGCTGGCCCGCACCGGTGTCGGCCGGATTATCCTGATTGATAAGGATGCGGTGGATATTACTAACATCAACCGCCAGATTCATGCACTTACGACAACTATCGGCCAGAAAAAAGCCGATCTGATGGTCGAGCGCGTCAAGCTGATCAATCCGGAGATTGAAGCCATTGCCCTGAACATGTTCTACACGGAAGAAACCTATGAAGAGCTGTTCAAGCTGAAGCCGGATTTTGTGATCGATGCTTCGGATACCATTATCTATAAGATCCATCTGATTAAGGAGTGCCTGTCCCGCGGAATTCCGATGATCTCCAGTATGGGGGCAGCCAATAAGATGGACCCGACCCGGTTTAAGGTAGCTGACATTTCCAAAACGGAAATGGACCCGATCGCCCGCGTCATCCGTCAAAAGCTGCGCAAGGAAGGCATTAAGAAAGGCGTAAAGGTTGTATTCTCGACCGAAATCCCGATAAAGCCGCGTGTGGATGTGACCGAACAAATTGTTCCGGCTGACGCACCGGACCGGCGCAAAGCGAAGCAGCCGCCGGCGAGCAACTCGTTCGTACCTCCGGTTGTCGGCCTCATTATGGTCAGTGTCGCGGTTAACGATCTGTTAAGAGCCGGCGGCGTCAGTGTATAACAGCCGCTTAAGCAACGAATAAATATAAGATGGACGAAGGGCGTAAGCAGCCGGATAACCGGCTGCACGCCCTTTTATTGCGGTTTTCCGCTGCTTATGAAGTCCCGAAACCGGGTAATAGCCAGCGGAACTTAACAATTGGTGGAGGTTTTTTGATGCAATCGAATGTATGGCGGAATAGCGTAGGACTGGAGCCCGGCGATAACTGGAAACGGGAATGGGCTGCGGGCATCTTATCTTATTTTGCTTCGGTATATATTGTAATGGTCAATGCGGCTATTCTGCATGATGCGGGCATGCCGCTCAGAGCGGGAATGGTGGCTACGCTGCTTACGGCGGTCACCGGCTGTCTGCTTATGGCTTTTGGCGGCAAAACGCCGATTATTGTTGTGCCCGGCATGGGCATCAACGCCTTTTTCACCTACACACTGGTGCATTCCATGAAGCTGGACTGGCGGGAAGCGCTGGCCGTTGTGGTGGTAACCGGTGTATTATTTGCGGTCGTTGCGTTTACTTCGCTGTACCGTATTCTAAGCGAAGCGATTCCCCATAATCTGCAGCATGCGATCACGGTCGGCATTGGACTGTTTTTGACCTTTATCGGCCTGCAAAAAAGCGGGATTGTCATTGCCCACCGGACTACTTTTGTGGCTATCGGGCATTTCAGTGATCCGGCGGTCATTACTTCCTGTGTGACCCTCGTGCTGGCGCTGGTGCTGTTTATCCGCGGAACGCGCGGCGGGCTGCTGATCAGCATGATGGCCGGTACGGGGCTGGCCTATCTGCTCGGAGCCGCGCATAAGCCGGAGACAACGGGTTCAGGCCATGTGTTTACCGGATATGGCACTGTATTTGCCGGAATGGACTGGGACAGAGGGCTCAGCCTGGTATTCTGGATCGCCGTGTTTCTGCTTCTGCTGATTGTCGTCTTTGAGAATATCGGGCTGATCTCCTCACAGACCCTGATGGCCGGCCGTCCCGAGCGGTTCAAGAGCAGTCTGCGGGCGCTCTCAATCGCCAATATTGCTGCCGGACTGTTCGGCAGCAGCCCGGTAGTAGCGGCTGCTGAATCAACGGCAGGCATCGCTGCCGGCGGTAAATCCGGTTTGACCTCGCTGGTTACCGGACTGCTGTTCGGAGCTACGTTTCTGTTCATCCCGCTGCTGGCTTATGTGCCGGACAGCGCAATAGCGCCAATCCTGATTGTCATCGGCGGGCTTATGGTCCAAAACGTGCGTGAAATGGATCTCAGCGATATGACCGAGCTGTTCCCGTCATTTCTGATTATGGTGATGATTCCCTTTACCTACAGCATCGTGGACGGCATGGCCTTTGGCTTCATCACTTACCCGATCGTCAAGCTGGCAATGGGCAAAGGCAAGGATGTTCCGCCGGCGCTTTACGGGATTGCCGGGCTGTTCGTGGCCAACTTTGCGCTGCATGCTTTCATGGGATAACAGCCATGCCCGGACAGTCCCGGTGTTAAATTAGATAATTCTGGATTTCCTGAATTTGTTGTGATATGATGATAATCCTTTTTTGTGTAAGTGGTATCAGCCTTGCACGGGGTATATTCAATACACTAAGCATATGCTTCCGAAGCCAGTTTTTTCGCAGCTGTCTCGCAGTGGTTATGCTCAAAAACTTTTAGGAGGTAACTGAAATTGGAAGACAACTTTCAAAGTGCCTATCAAGAGGAAGAAGACAGGCTGAATAGTACGCTTACAGAAATTGATTCTACCCTTGAGAGACTGCGCAGCATTCCGGTGTACACGGGACACGATTACACGGAACAGGTGCTGGAGGACTCCAGGGAGCAGAGACGCCAGGATCTGGCCAAGCTTAGGCAGGAGCCCTATTTCGGACGGCTTGATTTCCAAGGCAGCGACGAGGATGACCGTAAGGCCCTGTATATCGGCAAAATCGGTGCAGACCGCGAACAGGTAAGCGACCGTCCGCTAGTCATCGACTGGCGCGCACCGGTAGCAAGCCTGTTCTATTCGTTTACCGGAGGGACAGAACCAGTCTCCTATGAAGCTCCGGACGGGCTGATTGAGGGGCTTGTCTATCTCAAGCGCAACGTGGTTATCCGCAAGCGGATTCTGGAGCGGGTAGCAGATACCTATAACCGGGACAGCGACGCACCGGTGGTGTCGGATGAATTTCTGGTCTACCGGCTCGGTGAGAATAAGGACAACCGGCTCCGTGATATCGTGTCGACGATCCAGGAGGAGCAGGACAAGATTATCCGTGCGGTGAAGAATACGGCGCTGATCATCCAAGGCGTGGCGGGCAGCGGTAAAACGACGGTTGCGCTGCACCGGCTGGCTTTTTTATTGTATCAATACAAGGACCAGGTGTCGGCGGAGAAAATGATTATTTTCGCTCCGAACCGGATGTTCCTGGATTATATCTCAGACGTACTGCCGGAGCTCGGAGTAGGCAATATCGGCCAGAGTACGTTCCCGGACTGGGCGGCGAATGTACTGGACATTACGCTGCCTGAACAGAACACGGCGGAGACGCTGAACCGGTGGTTTGAAGCGGCTGGTAGCATGCCGGAAATCACGGAAGAGACGCCGGGCCGCTTCAAGGGCTCCACAGTGCTGAAGGGGGTTATAGAGTCCGCAGTCAAGCTGCTGGAGTCCGGTGCGGTTCCCGAAGGCGATTTCAGTCCGTGGGAAGGCACAGTGCTGCGCCGGTCCATGATTCTCCGCTGGCACAATGAGGAATACGCCCCTTATCCGCCGCTTAAGCGCAAAGAACGGGTGATGGCGCGGATTCACCGCTGGATTGAGATGGAGCTGAAGAAGAGCCCTTCGGCGGCAGCGCTGAAGGAACGGAAGAAAAAAGGCGCAGCCCGGGAAAAGGCCTATTCCGCCAAATGGCCTAAATATGATCCGCTGATGATTTATAAACAGATTTTCCGCGCAGTGAAGGTGCCCGAGGACTGGCCGGCGGAAGCGCCGGAGCCCATTCCGCAAGGTGTGCTGAAGGAGACGGCCAAGGATCTGAAAAAAGGTATTCTGCGCGAAGAGGATCTGCCGCCGCTGCTTTACATCCATTATCTGCTCAGCGGAAATGAGGGCAGTGAGCGCTTTGACCATATCGTAATCGATGAAGCGCAGGATTTCTCGCCTTTCCAGATTGCTGTGCTGGATTTGTATGTGAAGGGCCATTCCTTCACGATTCTCGGCGATTTGTCGCAGGGGATTCACGCATACAAAGGAGTGCATGAATGGGATGAGATGCAGACCCTGTTCGCACCTGAACATACGGCTTACCATGCATTGACCCGCAGTTACCGGTCCACAATGGAGATTATCGAATTCGCCAACGGCATCCTGTCGTCCGGTGTCCATAGTCCGTTATTGGCAGTGCCTGTCTTCCGCAGCGGGAATCCGGTCCGGCTGATCGCCTATGGCGAAGAGCAGCCGCAGACTGGCAACGATGCGGACCGGCGTGTTAGTGCCGTTAGAACGGCGCTGGAGGCACTCTCCGGCCGCGAATACCGTACGGTTGCTGTTCTTACCCGCAGCCTTCATGAAGCGGTTGGGCTGCACGCGGAGCTGGCCGCGGAATTTGCCGATCTGCATCTGATTGACGGCAGCATGACCCAATATCTGGGCGGGCTGTCTGTACTGCCGGTATATCTGTCCAAGGGTCTGGAGTTCGATGCGGTTATCCTTGCAGATGCCGATGCAGATCATTATGGAGCAGCCGCCTGGGATGCGAAGCTGATGTATGTCGGCTGTACACGTGCCCTTCATGAATTATGGCTGCTGCACAGCGGAGAGCTTCCTGCTTATGTGCAAATGACCGGCGAAGAGACGATCAGCGGGTGGCCGGAATCCTCCGGGAGCTGATCTTTTCCTTTGGTGAAGAACGATTATAACTATTCTTGAACTTGTAACCCTCCCCTGGCTATGGCTTAATAATAAGTGTCCGGCCGGGCAAGATTACTTCTGGAAGGAGGCTGATTGCAATGATTTCAGTATACGAGGTGGTTTCCGTCTAAGACGGAGACCTGTTAAAGGGGAGGCCGCGAGGCCTCCTTACTTTTCAATATAAGGGAAAATAACATAATTTCCGGAATCAATAATTTATTACTGTGAATGTAGACGTTACCCATAGGGTTTTATATAATGAACTTACGGTATTTACCAAATATGAGCTGAAGAAAGGAGGCAGGTGACGTGATTATTACTTTAAGCGCTATTGACGGATACAACGGGACACACCTTTTGAAGGAGGAAACAGAACGTGAGTTATGTAAATGGAAAGGATGTGCTCCCCCCGGGCCTGCTCGAAGAGCTTCAGGGATACATCCAAGGTGAATT
>CAKMKL010000325.1 GCA_927443375.1 uncultured Paenibacillus sp.
TTATCTTCGCCCCTGATGCGATGATCAAGCAGATCGGCTTCGCGCTGGCCTTCGGGATCCTGATTGATGCCTTCATCATCCGCATGACACTTGTGCCGGCCGTCATGGCCGTGTTCGGCGACAAAGCCTGGTGGCTGCCGAAAGGGCTGGACCGTCTGCTGCCGAACCTCGATGTCGAGGGCGACAAGCTGATCACCAAGCTTCAGGCCGAGAGCGGCGGGAGCGGACACAGGAATTAATAAAAATGCCGTCCCGATCTATAAAAAGCAGAGCCTGCGGACCATGTCTGCAGGCTCTGCTTTTTTATTTATTAAAACTATATTTATGCACTGCAAACACAATTCCTGATGAGATTCCAAGGGACACTAGCCACACTATCATATTTTGTATAGAGAAGATGGACGGTTGAACACCAAAATCAACTCTTGATTGCGCAGGTTCCGTTCCCGTAATTTCATAGGCATTTGTCATATTATCAGGTACATATTCTTTGGTCATTAACATCCCTAACCCCATCTGGATTCCAGTTGTAATCAGAAGAAAACTGAATGCAAAGATCAAGCTGAGAACAAGGTACTTTATCATTTTCACCGCCTTCCTCCAACAAGCTTGTTCTTTTTATACACATTTTTACATTTCCTCTGCAGCTAGTAACTGCAATTCGATAAAATGAGCTTTTCAGCAAATCTCCGTGAAGGACTGGGAGCGCTACTATCTGAAGGCCGAGATCAACGGCCGGGACATCCTGTTCTATGCTTCTCCGGACGGGGAAGCATGGATAGCCATGTGCACACCGCTTGATTTCGGGACGCTATCGGATGAATACGGCGGTAAGCTCGGCTTCACCGGCTCCTACGCCGCATTATGCGCGCAGGATTTGGACCAGCAGGCTAAGAAGGCGTATTTCGATTATTTCGAGTATAAGGCAGCGGGAGAATAAGACGGTTGCTGGATTGATATATAGAAAATAAACGGCAGCCTGGGAACATTCATCATGTTCCCAGCTGCCGTTTTTGGCTTAAGCTCTCCGCCTTATGAAGACACGCCTTCCAGCTCCGGGTGCATTTTCTTCACGGCCCGGAAGGCATCATCGGCCACCTCCACAGTAAAGGCGATGTCTTCCTCTGTCAGCGCCGCATTAATAAAGTGGTTATGGTGGTTGGTAAAGAAGACACCGCGCTGAACGCAGGCGGCGATCCACTCCTGGTGCAGTACCTGACTCGGATCATTCGCAATCCGCATGTACCACATCGGCAGCTCGCCGCTGATCCGCAGATCGATACCGTGCCCGGCGGCAACACCGGCCAGGCCGCTGGTCAGCCTGCTGCCGAGTTCCTGAAGCCGCTGAGGCGCCTGAATCGCCTTCAGCTTATTCAGCGTAGCGATCCCGGCGGCAAAGGGAACGGCCGAGAACCAGTAGCTCCCCGTATAGAACACCGATGAAGCAGCACTTTTCAGCTCATCCTTGCCGCACAGGGCAGAGACGTTGTAGCCATTGGCCAGTGCCTTGCAGAAGCAGATCAGATCCGCCTCGAAGCCGTAATGATGATCCGAGCCGGCCAGATCCAGCCGGAAGCCGCAGCGCACATCGTCAATGATCAGCACAATACCGTGTTTCGTGCAGAGTGAGCGCACCTTTTGCCAATATTCCTGCTCCGGCAGCTGGTTATCGACAAAATTTCCCTGGAAATAGGGGCTGGCGATAAAGCAGGCAATTTGCCCCGGATAAGCGCTGATCAGCGCTTCCAGCTGTCCGATATTGTTCCAGTCCACATAGAGGTTATTCGCAATCTCCTCGGGCGCAACGCCGGAATTCCCCGGAAGCTTCGTCCATGCAGCCACACCGTGATACCCCTTATTTACAAGCACCGCTTTATTCCTTCCTGTGGCGGCACGCGCTATCATGAGCGCAAAGCTCGTAACATCCCCGCCATTTTTAGCGAAAAATGCCCAGTCGGCACTATGTACGGTATCCACCAGCAGCTCGGCGAATTCAACCATTTTCACCGAAGGTAAGGTCACACAATCCCCCAGCTCCCCCTGCGCTCTCGCCGCCTGGTCCACATCAGCGTCACGGTAGCCGAGGATGTTGGGGCCGTAAGCACACATATAATCAATGAACCGGTTGCCGTCCACATCCCAGAAATAAGCCCCCTTGGCTTCCCTGGCGAAGAACGGAAAGGCGCTCGGCGGAATCATGCTGCCCTCAACAGGCCCAAGATGTCCATAGACCCCGGCCGGAATGACCTTCATCGCACGTTCGAATAGCAATCTGCTGTTAGTATATTTATTAGGCTCCATCTATCGATTCCTCATTTCATCCGGGTCTGAATTACACAAACTGCGGGACTTTAGCCAAAATATCATTCATATGCTGAATCATCGGCAGCATTCCTTTAAGCTTCAGCCTCTCGGTAACTATTAGCTCATGAACATCCGCCTTTTCGCTAAGCACATCATTCGCAGACTGGACGGTATCAAATACCATGTAGGCACTTGGAGCAGCCGGAGCGCTCTTCATCGCCTGAAGCCGGCCCTTCAAAGCGTGCAGGAACACCTGCTGTCCGCTCTCCTCAATAGAGATCGAAATGACACCGTCCGGTATTCTCGCCGCAATCCGCCTCCCAATCTCATCATAATTCCCGATACAGGCCACGGCGTAAGCTGCTGTATTCAGCAGCAGCCGGGTATGGATGGCGAAATAGTCAGCGTCTTTCAGCAGCCCTTCGTCCGGCTTCAAATAATATTCCAGCCTTTGGGTCAGCTTCGTGAAGTCAGTGGTCAGGAATCCCAGCCGGGACAATCCGCGCAGCGGTATAGGATTCGCCTTCCCTTCAATCATCTTGTTGAAATGCTCCGGAGAACGGAAATACAGCAGGATGGATGAAGCCCCGGCCGGTTCTTGCATAGAGACGTTCCCGTCCGCAATGACCAGGTCCGCCGCAGGCCCGCCCCGTATTTTGAACCGGATGGTATTCCGCTTGCCTTGTATCAGGGCAATTGAAGCAGGGTCCAGGCGGCATAATTCTTCCAGATTCCTGAGAACGGCATACAGATTCACTGCCGCTTTGGTCCCATGGACCGACGCTTTTACAGATTCATTCACAGGCATCGCTTAACTCCCTTCCTCTCTTGAAATGAACTCTTCTCCTCCTATAAAGAGGTATCGAACAGGCCCCAATCAGGGATTTGGGTGAATACTTTGGTCCTTATTGTCAGATACAGCAGCCCGGCGGCAAACCAGATTCCTCCCACCAGAAAAGCCTGAGGGCTCAGACTGGTAAGCAGCCAGATATTGCTCCCAATTCCGATGCCGGGCAGAAGCAGATAGAGCAGGACTGCCTTGGGCGTACGAAGCCTTCTTTTGACAAAAAAATGAAGAATCACGCACAGGTTCACAAACGCAAACGCCACAAAAGCCCCTAAATTAATCAGCGAGGCCAGGGTAACCAGATCAAAGATCATACAGGCTGCTACCGTCAGTACACCGATAAAGACGATGCCGCCCACCGGTGTGCCATACCGCGGATGCGTGTAACAGAACAGCTTCTCCGGAAACACACGGTCCCTGCCCATGACAAACAGCAGACGGGAGATTCCGGCCTGCTGAGACACAATAAGCGTAAAGACCGAAGCAGCTGTCACCAGCATGAACAAGGTTTCGAAGAGCGGACCGCCCAGGTATTCCACCAGCTCCACAGCTGCGGTATCACTGCTGATGAAGCTTCGCCCCTGGTAAGCAAGCACGCCGAAATAGGCGATCAGGATAAACACTATTCCGTTCAGTATCGTCACAAAGATCAGGGTCCGGGGAATCGTCCGCTCCGGTTCAACCGATTCCTCGGCAATCGTCGTCACCGCATCAAAGCCGAGAAAGGATTGGCAGACCAGCGCAGTACCGGCAATAACGCTGAGCATGGAGAAGTCTGGATTCCAGAATGGGGCTGAGGAGAGTAAGGAATGGCCCGGAGAGGGGGACACAAGGGCATAAATACATGTTCCGAGGAAAATAGCGATGAGTACAAACTGCAGACCCACCATGATCCGGTTAACCTTAATGGCCATTTGCAGGCCCCGGATATTAATGAAGGTGCTTAAAGCGATGAACAGCGCCACCCATACCACCACAGGAATTACCGGCAGCATCTCGTGCAGGGCCAGACCCAGGAACAGCACGGACAGCATCGGAACAAAAGCATAGTCCAGCAGCAGCATCCAGCCCACCAGAAATCCCGCTAGCGGATGAACAGACTTCTGGACATAGCCGTATGCGGAACCGGAGGTCGGATACACCTTGACCATTCTGCCATAGCTGTAAGCCGTAATGAGCATCACCAGAAAAGCAAGCAAATATGCTGCGGGCAGCAGCCCTTTGGAGAGCTCATTCGCCACACCATAGGTCCCAAAGATAGCGATCGGTGCCATCAGGGAAATCCCGAAAATCACTTGCCTGCCTTGCGTCATCACCCTGGCAGGAACATGTAAGACTCCCTCCGTTTTTTGCAATTAGCATTCCTCCCATTCTTAGAAATTGAATTCTTTATGTAATATAACATTACACATTATCTATATTATCGGGCAATTCATGCTGTAATCCTACTTTAAATGCAAACCAGTGAAATGTAAATGTTAATTAACATCCCGCAATATATCGGGTCAGTACACAGAAAAAAGCCCCGATATCCACATGTATATGGATAATGGGGGCATACCAGATGGCTTCTTCGCTAATTACAACAACAGCTCCCAGCTTAATGGAGTTCCCGCTTTCAGATCTCTTTTCATTTGCTTTCCGATAAGCAGATCATAATATTTCGGATCCAGACCGAAGCCTGGACGAATCACCCTTAGATTCGCTGTCGTCAGCACTTCACCAGCCTGTATATCCTTAGCAATGTAAATGGACCGGCGGAATTGGAGTGATTGCTCTTCCTCCTTGGTTGGACCGATCGCAACTCCGCCCAGCGACTTCCAGGCAGTATCCGTCTCTGTCACGAGGGAAGCGAATTCCTCGGGCTCCAGGGAAAAAGCAGCATCAACGCCGCCTTCCTCACGGTTGAGGGTAAAATGCTTTTCAATGACTGTGCTGCCAAGCGCTACGCTTGCCACAGCGGCCCCAATTCCCAAGGTATGGTCGGATAGCCCCACCTGACAATGAAATACATCTCTTAAATAGGGGATGGTATTCAGATTTGAGTTTTCAGGTGAAGCCGGATAACTGCTCGTGCATTTTAATAAAATGAAATCCTTGCAGCCCGCAGAGGTAATGGTGTTGACTACATTCTCAATTTCACCAAGTGAAGCCATGCCTGTTGAAATAATCATCGGCTTTCCTTTGGACGCGACCTTTTTTAATAAAGGGATATCATTATTTTCGAAGGAGGCAATTTTGTAGCAGGGAACACCAAGGGATTCTAAAAATTCAAGCGAAGTTTCATCAAACGGTGTACTAAATGGAATCATTCCTAGTTCCTTACAGGATTCAAAAATCGGCTGATGCCATTCCCAGGGGGTATATGCCTCTTTGTAAAGATCGAATAACGACTTTCCTGTCCAGAGTCCACCCGATTCGATCCTGAAATCTCCGTCCTGGATCTGAAGTGTCATCGTATCCGGAGTATACGTTTGAATTTTGAACGCGTGCGCTCCTGCTTTTGCCGCTGCCTTGACTATTTCCAGCGCCCGGTCAAGGGACTGGTTATGATTCCCTGACATTTCCGCGATGATAAACGGAGGGTGGCCGTTGCCTATCCGTCTGTTACCGATCGTTATTTCCTTCATTGGCCCTCACAAGCTCCTCTTTTAGGAATTCACTTTGCTTCTCCCACTGCTCCTTGAATAGGCCCATTAACACCACATCAATAGTTTGATTATTTTTCAGAAGCTGCTTTACCAGCCTGCCTTCTTCGGTAAAACCTAATTTGTGGTGATAGGATAGGCTCCTCCGGTTAAAGTCCAGGATTTGAGCACATACCTTTCTCACAGGTCTTTCACTAAAAATGTAATCCAAAGCTAAGATCCCCATGGCCTTCCCGGACCCGCGGGGACAGGACTTATCTCCAATATAAAATCCCCAGTCACAGGTTTTATTCTTGGGATCAATGTGTGAGAAGTTCACGAACCCGACGGGTTTCCCCTGATAAAAACACAGTTTAACCAGTTTCCCTGCATCCTTTTGCACAGCCTCTAACCAGCGGTAATGCTCCTCTAACGGGATCCAATCATCATGATTCATAAAAGGACGGATATGATCAGCATTTCGCCATTCCCATACAAGCTTTATTTCGTTCCCGCTTAAATTTCTCAGGCTGTAATCATGAATGGATGTCATTGTCCCCTCCCATAATCCTGTCTATGACTTCATTGAATTTATCCTCTCCCATAAGCTGAAGGGCTTGCTTAGACATCTCTTTCACCAGTGACGGGCTGGCAAGCATCGAGTTAATTGCATGCTCAATCCTTTGCGCTGTAACTTCGGCACTATCACCTAAGCAGCAAGTAGCTCCTTTTTCGTTGACCCGTTTGGTTATTTCTCTTTGGTTATCTGCCGTCACAATGGAAAGAGAGGGTAATCCCAAATAACATCGTTCCCAGGTCGAGCTTCCGCCCGCTCCGATGGCAAGGTCGGCCTTATGCATTAATTCGGCCATATAATCAATCTGGCAATGAAAAAATGCGTTCGGCATAGCGTTACATATGTGTTCAATGACATCCTTGTCTGTATTCATTTCACCTACTACGACATCAGGGTGTAAATTCGAATATTGGCGTTTATTTAGTACTTGTAACGTCTTTAGTGTTTCATGGGTAGGGTCTGTACCCCCAAAAAAGACAAGAATTCTGTGGATATTCCCATCACGTTCAGCCAGCTGCTTCTTCATTGACCGAAATTCAGGCCGAAGGATAGCATAACTGGTCCCCACTAACTTCACGCAGCGATCCGGGACTAAACCCTGATAACGGTCCCCGGCAGATGAACTATTCTGGTCCAGTACCATGCTGCATAAATGCGGCCGGTCAGCTAAGTCATCAATCACAACAATCTTCGCCACATTCGCTTCTATTAATTCCTCCCAGCGTTGATCGATTCCATAATGGTCAATGATCAGGCAATCCACAGGGAAAGAGGCAATAAGAATTGGCAAGGTTTCCGTCGCATCCGTCTTGTAGTCCACCCGTAACCAGGAAGGTTCAGCCCGTTCACTTCGGAAAGGCAGCAGAAATACAGGGTAGCCTTGTTCCCTGATATAGCTTGCCAGATTCCCGGGTAAATCCCGGCAAATGAACGAAACCTTTGCCTTCCTGTCTTTAAGCTCGTTAGCAAGGGTTAGACAACGCATCACATGACCCGTTCCCATTTCATAGGAAGAATCAACCCGAAAAATAATGTTCATTTTGTATATATTTCCTGTTACCATGCTGTCCAGCCACCGTCGACAGAAATATTTTCACCCGTGATATAAGCCGAGGCAGCTGATGCAAGAAGGACCATAATTCCTTTCAGATCTTCAGGTTTACCGATCCTGCCCAACGGATTTTTCTCTTCAAGACGTTTAATAAAATTCGTATTCGCCTGAACAGATGGGCTGGGAAAGGGGCCAGGTGATACTGTATTGGCTCTGATACCATGTTTACCGTAGTGGCAGGCAATATAACGGGTAAATTGATTCATTGCCGCTTTACCTGCTCCGTAATTAGCCGGGTTATCCATCCCGCTATCCCCATAGACCTCAGGGTTTGGAGAGACTACACCATACATAGAAGACATATTAATGATAGACCCTCTTTGTTGATCCATCATGTAGGGCAATACAGCTTTAGTACATCTAAACGTTCCATTAATCGTTCCATCCATGCCTTCTAACCAATCCTTTTCACTCATTGTGATTAAGGGTCCCGGCGAGCTGAATGCAGCATTATTCACTAAGATATCAATACTCCCGGCAGCTTCAAAAATTTGCTCTAAACAGGTTTTGACTGAGGCTTCGTTTCGAATATCGATATATTTACCAAAACACTTGGAAGCCGTTTTTTTTGCAATCTTTTCCGCCAAATCCCTACATTTCATTTCATTCGAACTTACAATATAAACAGTAGCACCGGCCTCAGCCAGACCTTCGGATACCGCTTTTCCCAAATACCCCGCACCACCAGTCACTATCGCTGTTTTGCCTGCTAAACTAAACAGTTCATTCATTGTAAGCTCCATTTTATTTCCACATCCTAGGATCCATAATCTTAATGGGAATATCAATAAATAATAGGCAGATCTCTTGAATCGTCTCTTTTTTAAGAGGGGGGTATTCCATCAGCGTGAGGTTCTCCCTTAATTGGTCTATCGTCTCACACCCGATAATTATTCTTGATATACCCGGAAGGTCTCTTACAAACAGAAAGGCTAGCTCCTTAACCGGCATGCCTGTTTCCTTGCTGTATTTCGCTAATAATTCCAATGGTTTCTTGGCTTGTTTCAGCTGATCCGGAAGCTTTGCTGGATCCATTAATAATAATCCTTGAAGATAGATACTGCGTGCAAATACTTCTATTCCATTTTCAGATAGCTTCTCAAGCATTCCAGTCCCGATCAATCTTTGGTCAAACAAATTAACGGGTATTTGAATACTGTCCAAACCGCCCAAGCTCAAATACATCTCAACATCTTGCAGATCATATACCGACACTCCAATCCTATGAATCATCCGTCTTTCCTTCAGCTCACGAAGAACTTTAATAATCTCGCCATTCTGGTAGTTCATATCCCTGGGATCATGTAAAAGACACATATCCAAAGCAGAAAGCTTTAAATTTTTCAGAGAAGACATAATCGAAGAATATACATAGTTTTTTCGTTCTTCTTCCGTTATGAAACCTGAGGCCTGTATGGAGGGGAGCTTTGTTACAACAATAGGCCTGCTATTCAAATCGAACTTGTTCAAACAATCTCCAATGATCCCCTCGCTATCACCATAACCCGGTGCTGTGTCCAAATATCCAATACCTGAGGAAACGGCATATTGAATTAATTCGCAGCTTTTTTGCTTTGACGGAATTCCTGCTACATTAGCAATCCCATATTTCCCGCCTAATTGAGCCGTACCCAGCATAAGTTTTGAAGTGTTATCCATCCCAACCACCCGCATGACTTCATTGTTATAAGAATTTTGTTGCTTCATTCAATTTATTAATTAGTGACGTATCATCCAGCCATTTCACTTTGATTCCCCCATTAATATCAATCAGATCAGGGTTATTCAACAAAAAAGATCTTAATTCTTCAAAGTAAAGCGGCCTTTTGCCAACATCTAAAGCTTTAAATATTTTCTCGAATAATTCTAAATCCTTAGCTTCATCCAGTGTTAATCTCCAATCCGGAAAAACCCATGGATCAGGAAAACCGATAGAATTCACCTTGAAAAGTGTTGGATTATTCATGAAATAAAACGACAGATATTCTGTATAGGTGAGGTTTTCTGAATGCTGTAATAATTGCGATAATCTTCTAAGCGCTTCAACTGTAATTACATCACCAACAGTACCCATCGTAGATTTCTTTGCATGGGTGAAATCAGCTCCACTGTTGATATGGTGATCTATTAAAAAGGCAAGCATTTCTGGTGAAATACAAGGATCGTCGCCTGTGACTCGAACAACAATATCTGCATTTGATTCCTCAGCAGCTTTTAGCATTCTTTTGGCAACATCTATTGGATCTCCAGTTACTATTTGCACCTTATTATCTAAAGTGAAATTCGTAAGGGGCTGATCCTCTGGAAGATCTGAAGTTGCCAGGACTACTTGATCACAATTAGGAACTGCTAAACAATTCATTAGACATCTTTCAATGGAAGGAACACCATTTATAGGCAGCAAAGCCTTTTGCCGAAGTCTTGTGGATTTCAGTCTACAAATCACTACAATGCAAACCTTGGGTTCCTTTACCATATCAGGAGTAATCGGGGTATTCACAGGTATGCCTGACTTTGAGATCAGGGGAAATCGTTCTGATGCGTTTTGTGCAATAAATGCATTGGGTACGGAAGACCGTTTATACATTATTTTCTCACTGGTAATCATCTCCCCCGGGCTAATACCCTTTCTGGCAACTATTTTTAAGGAGGAATCCTCCAGATACTTTCTTTCTGCTTCTTTTATTTCCAAGCTGCCGAATACCATCTCTGCTCTGCGAAGCTTGTCAACCATCACTTTAAATTCGTTGGGTTCTAATGCTGAATAATAATCTGTCCCTTTACCCGAACGATTGATTGTAATATGCTTCTCAATGATTCCTGCTCCCAATAAATAGGCATAAACAGGCAGGTCTATTGCCATTTGATTGTCGGCATCTTCGTGATCAGCAAATCCAACCTCCAATTGGTATCTTTGTTTGAAGTAGGCGAGACGACTTAGATTGGAATCTTCTGTCCGCGTGGGGTATCCTTGAAAACCATGCATCAAAATGATCGGACCTTTAAAGTTATCTTTAATGTAGGGTAGCTGTTTATCAATTTCTTCTTCAAACCAGCCACCTACACCAATTAATATTGGTTTTTCAAACCTCTTCAAAGCTTGAACCAATGTATCGGACTGTATTACTGTAGTTGCTAATTTCATGCCATCAACTAGACCTTCAAGCTCAGCTAATACCTGGGCTCCCCATTCATCGTATATATCCACCCATACTTCTAAACCCAGACCTTTCGCGAGTTTTAAGGCATCGGCCCAACCTGACTTATCGATGTACAAATCCGTGTAAACCTGGTAGTGAATAAAGTCCGGTGTAGCTATACTGTCGTATTTAAACCACTGAAATTTCACACCATCTGCACCGCTGTCTGCAGCAGCAATTATCAGCTCAGTCAGCCTGGCGGGGTCACCCAAATGGGCATTCGCAATCTCCGCAATAACTTTCACCTTTGCCACTTTGCTCACTCCCTTCTTGAATGAATAGAATAGTGGCTTATTACCTTCTTCACCGCATCAACAACATCGGCCGCATCATGATCATCCATTCCCGCATATAAAGGGAGGGTAATAAATTGTTCATAACAGCTTTCAGCGACCGGACAAATTCCCTTCTGAAAGCCTAGGCTTTCGTAATAGGGATGAAGATAGACCGGGATATAATGGACATTTACACCGATATTTTCTTTATGCAGTGCCTGGAATATCTCTTTCCTGCCGGCAGTTAGTTTCGAGAGCTGAAGCTTCAGAATATATAGATGCCAGCTCGAATCCGTATATGAAAGCTGCTGCGGGAGAACGATTTCTTCTAGGGAGCTCAGTTCTTTTGTATAGAATTCTGCAAGTTGCTTGCGCTTCTCTATAAAACTCCCGATTTTTTTCAACTGAGAACTGCCTAGTGATGCTTGAATATCTGTAAGCCTGTAGTTAAACCCAAGAAACTGCATTTCATAATACCAGGGTCCATGATTTTCAGTTAATCGTCTTTGGTCCCTTGTAATTCCATGTGTCCGAAATTGCAGCAGCTTCTCATAATACAGCGGGTTATTCGTCGTGATCATTCCACCTTCTCCCGTTGTTATATGCTTTACAGGATGGAAGCTGAACATCGTCATATCGCCAATGGAGCCAATGCTCTTATTCTTATATTGTGCACCAAGCGCATGTGCCGCATCTTCAATCACGACTAAGTTATTGTCACTGGCAATTGTATGGAGCTCATCGAGCTCAGCCGGCTGGCCTGTAAAGTGGACTGGAATGATTGCTTTGGTGTGTTCTGTTATCTTGTCCCTGACCCGATTGGGGTCCAGATTATACGTTACCGGATCAATGTCGGCGAATACCGGTGTTGCTCCTTGATATAATATACAGTTCGCTGAGGCGGCAAAGGTCATTGGTGTGGTAATAACCTCATCTCCCGCGCCAATTCCGGCTGCATAGCAGGCGCCATGTAATGCTGCTGTTCCGCTTGTGAAGGCCACCGCATACTTCGCTCCTGTGAACCTTGCGATTTCAGCTTCAAACTGCTCAATGGCAGGACCCGTCGTTATGAAATCACTTTGTAACACCTGAACAACCGAGGCAATATCCGCTTCATCGATGACTTGTTTTCCATATGGCAAATAGTGACTTCGTACGGGAGTCCCTCCATGGATTGCTAATGTGCTGCCGCTCATGATTTGGGCCGGTCCTTTCTATGGAAGGCTGATTGTATCCAGTTCTCTGTCCGCTTAATCCCCTCTTCAATCGTTACCTTAGGTATCCAGGAAAGGATGTTTTCAGCTTTTTGATAATTACACAGCAGCTTTTGGATCTCACTTTGCGGATGAATATGAGGAATATGATGAACAGGCGCCTGGCCCGCTGAAATAAGCTCTGCTAATTGATTGATGGAAATATCCTTCCCTGTGCCTGCATTAACAATTTCTCCGTTTAACTGATCGCTGTAGCCCGCTTCAACCACAAAATCAGCACAATCCTCTACAAATAGCAGATCCCGTGATTGGGTGCCGTCTCCATAGATATTCAGGGGTTCACCTTTTAATTTATTGTGAATGAAGATAGCCACGACCCCGCCTTCACCGCCGGTTTTCTGATAAGGGCCATACGTATTAAAAGGTCTCACGACAACAACGGGTAAACCGTAGGCGAAGAAATAGGATAACACCATATTTTCAGCGGCAATTTTGGCTCCGGCATAGGGGGAAGCGGGTTTGATCGGGGATTGCTCGTGAATGCCATCTTCGTCGCTTGCTCTGGCGTAAACCATGCATGTACTCATAAAGACTACTTTCACATGCTGCTTTCTGCATTCTTCCAGTAAATAAAAGGTAGCAATAGTGTCGTTGTTAAACGTAGTTTCAGGATCATCGATACTGTCTTGAACATTAATGCTGGCTGCGAGGTGGTAACACAGATCAAATGTGGTATTCCGGAAAAGCTCTTTCAAGGATTCCCGGTCTTTCAGGTCCATAATTTTGACCATCTGCAGATGTTCATTGCCACTATACTCTTTCAGGTTATCAAGGGATGAATTTGCTAAATTATCGATTACCCAGACCTTCTGTCCATCCTTTAACAAACGTCCTACGACCCATCGGCCAATAAAGCCAGTCCCACCGGTTATGAGTATGTTCATAATCAACCTCCGCTAGATTAGATTTTGTTCAATGGCTAACTTCCGCACTTCTTCCTTAGTCAGAGGGATCTCACCTTCAGAACTATAGGTACCGGGTTTCGGTCTGCTTGCCTTCTTATAGGTTTTACCAGGGGCAAACGGAGAAGGAACAATATATACATCCGGTAATTCATAAGCACTTAAGGATTCGTCATAGGTCATCAGTTCTTCATATCTTTTTTCACCGGGTTTCAAACCAATTTCAATGATATCCACCGGCGAAGGGTCAAGGCCGTATTTCTTCGGCGTTTCTTCTGCAACAATCTCTGCCAGGTCCTTGAGCTTAATCACAGGCATTTTCAGAATAAAGGTTTCTCCGCCTTTCGATATTTGCAGGGATTGGATGGTAAGTTTCGTCGCCTGCTCCAGCGTCATCATAAATCTTGTAATGGATAGATCTGTTACTGTGATAGCCTTGCCTTCTCTGACTTGCTTAACGAATAACGGTATGACCGAACCCCGGGAGCCCAGTACATTACCAAAGCGCACCGTACAGAACACTGTTTTTCCCCGGCCCTTCGAATATTCTGCAGAGGAAATCAGCTTCTCAGCAGATAATTTTGTGGCTCCATAATTGTTTGTCGGAGAAATGGCTTTATCTGTACTTGTAAACACTACTTTTTTTATATTTTGCTGTTTCGCTGCCCGAATCACGTTATACGTACCGATAATATTCGTAAGTACGGCCTCAAAAGGGTTGTATTCACAAAAAGAAACATGCTTCATTGCAGCGGTATGGAACACGAAATCCATATCCTCCATCGCACTTAATACACGGTCATAATCACGGATATCGCCAATCCAGTAACTTAGCTTTGAATTTCGCTTCACTTCATTTTGCAGCTCGAATTGTTTATATTCATCTCTGCTAAAAATCCGGATCACTTCAGGATCCTCTTGCAAAATATGCTTCACAATGTTTTTTCCAATGGTGCCGGTTCCGCCAATAACCAGAATCTTTTTATGCTTAAAGAACATACCTCTCCTCCCCCCTCTTTATTCAGGATTTACACGGGTTATCTGGCTGATCAAAGCTGTAATCTCTTTACCGGAATTTTCTACGTTGTAGGATTGCAGCAAAAACTTTTTCTTCACGTCTTCGTAATTCAATCTCTCTTTTCCGGTAGAAAAATATAAAGAGACGGTTTGGATTAATGCTGCCGGATCGTTCTGGATATAACGGTCAAGAGTATTATAATAATCGTATTCGCGGTTCGCTTGAAGAAAATGATAGACAAAAACCGGTTTATTCATTAATAAGCCTTCCAGAGCAACAGTGGATAGTGAAGAGATGACGCCATCTGAATTCAAAATCAGATCACGCACATCCGTTTTTCTGTCTTTGACCACATGTACACATTTGGTTTTATTTTCCAAATCCGTATAGAGGGAAATCAGTTTTTTGGACAGCTCCCAGGGATGAGGTTTAATGATTAATTGAAATTCCCCACCCGCAACCAGCTCCGTGATTAGCGTAACTGTCTTTTCTGCATCTATTCTGGGCCCGGTAGCAAACAGTAACGTAATTTTACTGGGGTCAAGCCCATATTCCTCATCAAATGAATCGTTGGATAGCCGTTCAGAAGTGAAGATTTCATCATACCGGGGGTGGCCGGTCACAGCGATACGATGTTCCTCCAGACCTCTTGCCATGAACCAGCTTTTCTCATACTCGCCATAGACTCCCATATGACTTGAGAAAACAGGGATAAAGGCCTCCTCCCCCATCAATATCCCGTGCTGCAGACAAATGCTAGGAATTCCCTTCATCGCGCCAACGACCGCAAGAGACCGGCTGCCCACATCTTCTGACGTGCCTATCAATACAGTTGTTATCGGAATCTGATCGTAGAGATTACTAACCGTTTCTATGGCCTCTACAATACCGGGAATCCGCTTCATGAATGTATCTGCAAAAAAAGCATTCCCAAAAGCCGGATGTCCTTCGTATTCCGCAAAAATGGAGGCTGCCCTTCGGACTAACTCCTCAGACGCGGGACTGGTGTCACTCTTAAAGCCTCCAATCCATACATTGGGAATCCCGAAGTATTCAGGTGCTTTGGAGCGTGACAGAATAAGGGTGTGGTCCCTGCTAAAATACTCACTCAATCGTTCCCCTGGAATTCTTGTGTAGTCTAAATTAATTAATAACTTTCCATCTGCATTCGCCTGGAATGGCTGATTAAAAGGTGCCGTCAGCTTATCAAAAAAAGGCTGAATCTCCTCTGGCTGCTTAATCCCGGAATCGTTCAGCTTCATCCCAAACCCCGTCTGCTCCATATCGCTTCTAAGCTCATCATTAATTTGCTGATAGAAATTCGTCATAAGCGCAAGCGGTATGTTTTTGTATTTTAAATCCTTAAACACCTTGATGAATTCACTATAAAGCGACCAGTAATGGGCGAGATAGATAGACACTCCGTTCGCTCCCTCCTTATGTGGTGAATTTGGACTGTCCGCTTGCTTTCTTTTTCATGGCTCTCAGATCTTCTCTAAGCTCCTTGCAGGTTCTTTGAGGCGGCAGCATTTGTATAAATTGACTCTTTTCCTCCTGCTGCAGCTGATGATGGATGGATAACTCTGTTATATAGTTATCATCCAAAACCTCTTCTATCGGATAGAAATCCCAGAAATGATTGAGCCGCCAAAAAAAACGGCCATCGCCAATTCTATAAAATTCCGGGTTCTCATCCCAATAGGATCCAAACTTCTCTTTGATGACCGGAAGAATGGAGCTTCGATGCATGACCGAGCAATGATCGATTTGACAAGGCGCTACCGGAACCACTCTCTTGGCCGGTCTTAATTGTTCTTTCGTGATCTCCTTCTTCTCATTCAGGTAATTGACTAAGGACGCAGAATAGACAATCATGACACTCGGGCTCCGCTCTAAATAATCTACCATTTGTTCCAGTCTAGTATTTCTATAACAGTTATCATCTGTTGCATACGAAATATACTCTCCCGAAGTGTGCAGCAAGGCTTCATTGATTAGAGCAGCATACCTCACCTTCTCCACCCTTTGATCCATAGTTTGAATAGTACTCTGATAGAATTTGATTCTCTTATCCTTTAGAAAGGGCTCAATGACTGTAAGGGTTTCTGAATTTGAGTTATCATCCATCAGGAAAAGCTCGAAGTCGGTAAACGTCTGATTAAGAATGGATTCAATGGATTTCGCGATATATCCTGGCTTATTATAACTAGTCATGATTATGGATACCTTTGCCAATATAAGACCTCCCTTGGTGCTGCTTACTTGCTATACTATGTTTCGATCATCAAAAGGTAATAGGTTAGAAAACTATATTTACTATAAATGGTAGTAAGCACATGAATAAAACGCTTAACAGTGATCCTGCTAAGCGTTCTATAGGTTACTAAACTTATTGTTCAGGTTGAACCAGCTTTACCACACAGTCGATTCGATGCTGAAAGGTGTGGGAGGAAAGCACGCGTTCCCTTGCTTGTCTGGCAATGCGCTTACGTTCTTCGCTGTGTGCAATATAATAATGAATCTTCTCCAGTAAATCATTCTTATCCTCGAAAGAAATTATTTCGTTCCCTTCCGCAAAATGATTGACCAGCCCTTCTCTTGAATCGATAAGTTGAAAGGCTTCACAGCAGGCAGCATCAAAAGTACGGTTGTTGATACTTTTGGCCATAATCCCCATAAGGTTCTTATTGTATTTCTCATCAGAGGGCCGGTGAATATTGAGAACGATTGTTGAGCCATTATAATAGTTCATTGCTGTTTCGGGCTTTACCCAGGCATTCACCAAATGAATATGCCCATTTATAGTTCTGTTCCATTCCATATCATGCTTCCCCCACCCCCGCCCAACAATCTGAATCGTATAGTCTGTATTTTTCAGCAACCATTCAATAAGCTCAATCCGGTTACTGTAGGGTACTCCTACTAAACCAATATCACTTGTAAACTCCTCAGAGACTGGTGTCGGGTGAAATGTTTCCGGATCCGTCCCCAGCGGAAGATGATACACATTAGGATGTCCAAGTCTTGTGTATTGTTCTGCTGCAGCCTGATCGATGGTAAAGATGTAGTCAAAATAAGCGGTGAGCGGAAGAGTCCAATCCATATAATAAGGATCTTCCGTCATCCAGACGGCCGACTTCACGTTTGTTTGTCTTAAGTACTCTAGTATCGGTTTGGGGATTTTTAGACCGGCCATTGCTAAAATTAGATCCGGCTGTAAAGATTGTTCCATTTGTTGTAATGCATGTATATCATTTCTCAATCTAAAAGCTTCACAATAATGACCTGCATTCTGAAATGCTTCTATTATACTTCGTTCAAAGAAGTAATAAACCGCCCGAAAACCTGAGGTTATAAAAAGAATTCTCATGTTCTCCCTCCCTCGTAAACCGGAGAATTTACAGTTAATAGGACATTACCACAAGCAGACACTGCAATCCTTCATATGATGTTTATATAAATATATGGAGGTGTACTATGGCTCATATCTTGGTTGAATTCGCCAGAAGTGTCCAGACCAACCTGGATAATGGAGTTAATATTCCCATTAATGCAACACCAAATTTAATATTACTATTCGGGGTTAATGTTCCGACTACAGCTAACTTTGTAGAACTCACTACTACAGTAGGCTGGCAGGCGACGAATGTTTTCATTACACCACCAGAGAAGCCAAAGCTATTACTTCAAATCATATTGGATGAAATCGTTGTAGGTAGTGCGGAGCAAGAGTCTATTTCCTACGATGAAGATGAACTCCTGGAAATGACCACCACCTTCCAGACCATCCTGACGAATCTGTCTGTAGGCTTCCATGTATTTCAAGTGTTCGCCTCCAACCCGGAGGATCTCCAGGGAGACATCACCCTAACCGGTCCGGTCAGTATTACGGGAAGAGTTTATGCGCCTGCATAAACTTATTAAGCTTAAATCGGTTTATTCCTCAAAGTAAAAACTCCTTTGTAGAAGTCTTGTTTGTTTTAGGACAAACCAGACTTCTACTGTAGGAGTTTTTTTCGATAATAAAGAGATCTATGATATCCTATTCATGTGAGTGGCTGAATATGTTGGGCAGTGGATGATTTAAAACGGTTTTTATAGTTAATTATTCCGCACCCGCTCAACCCGTTCAATAAGCTCCTGAATCACCTCATCCGGTGACCGTTCGTTCATCCAGGTCTGGCCGAACATCTGGAAAACCTTCACCATCGGGAAATCCTCCCAGAATCCGACGAACTCCTCGTTAAGATATACCTTATCTGTGACATGCTCATTCATTTCATTCAGGCACTCTTCCAATACGGCTTTTGCGGCGGGATCACTTACCCATTCGCTGAGAAGGCTGAATTTATGGAACGTGATTTCTTCTTTTCCGAAGTCACAGTGCAATCTTCCCGTGATCCGGATGTCCTTGGACGAGCTGCCCAGCAGAATCTGAAAATATCCTGTGTCTGCAGCCCAACGGTTGTACTTGGTATTGAAGTACGAGAAATCTCTCTCCTCCAGCTCAAAGACGATCGTCTGCTTCTCACCCGGATCAAGCTCAACCTTGGCAAAAGCCTTCAGCTCCTTCTCCGGCCGGGTCCATTTGCACTCTTCATCGTGTACGTACAGCTGAACGACTTCTTTCCCTCTGCGCTTGCCTGTGTTTGCCAGTTGAAAAGATACTTTGACTCCAGTCCCGTGCTGCACCACTTCCAGATCCGTATAAGCAAACGAAGTGTAGGACAAGCCGTGTCCGAACGGGAATTGCGGCGCCAGCTCTTTACGGTCGTAGTAACGATAGCCCACGAACAGGCCTTCGCGGTAATAGAGCTTGCCGTTCTCTCCGCGGATGCGCATGTGCGACGGGTTATCCGACAGCTTCACAGGGAAGGTCTCCGACAGTTTGCCTGAAGGATTCGTATAACCGAACAATACCTCTGCTATCGCTCTGCCCATGCCTTGACCCGACAGCCAGGAATGGATGACGCCGGGAACATGCTGCACCCATGGGCGCATGACCAGCGCCGAGCCGCTGCTTGTGACCACGATACATTTGGGCTGAACGGCGGCAACCGCCTGAATCAGCTGGACCTGATGTTCCGGAAGCTCAATGTCCTTCAAATCATGCATTTCAGATTCGGCATATTCCGGCTGGCCTACGAACAGCACCGCCACATCGGCGTTCTTTGCCAGCGTTACACTTTCCGTAATAAGGTCTTCATTCACGGAATCATCTTCCGGGTATCCGGCCGTATAGTTCACAGTAGCCAAAGTACCTGCCAGCTCTTTGATCTCATCCAAAGGGATATCGACTCTAGTAGCGGTTACTTTGGCACTGCCGGCCCCTTGAATTCTCGGCTTCTTCGCAAACCGTCCGATGACCGCAATCGACGAAGCCGTTTCCGGGCGCAACGGGAGAATCGCGTTATCGTTCTTCAGCAGCACGATGCTCTCGGCCGCCGCTTTACGGGCAAGCGTATGATAATCCGCATTCGCCTCTCTATCCGCAGCTTTGTTTCCGGCAACCCGTTCAACCAGCTTCAGGATACGGCCCACGCTCTTGTCCAGCTGTTCTTCGGAAAGCTTTCCGGCCTGAACCGCCTCTACTATTGCTTTGGCATTGTAATGGGCGGGGCCCGGCATTTCAAGGTCCAGTCCGGCCTTCAGACCGCGTATCCGGTCATTAACGGCTGTCCAGTCCGACAGGACAACGCCGTCATAACCCCACTCTTCTCTTAAAATATCATTCAGTAAATGTTCATTCTCGCTGGTATAGGTTCCGTTCAGCAAGTTATAGGAACACATGACCGTCCAGGGATCGGATTTCTTAATGATCCGTTCAAAGGCGCTCAGGTAAATTTCACGCAGCGTCCGCTCATCGATTTCCGAGCTGGTCACCATTTTCTCGAACTCCTGATTGTTGCCCGCAAAGTGCTTGACTGAAGCTCCAACGCCTTCGCTTTGGATACCGTTAATGAATGCGGCGCCAAGCTCGCCCGTCAGACACGGATCCTCCGAATAGTATTCGAAATTTCTTCCGCCAAGCGGTGTTCTTTTCATATTGACGCCCGGACCAAGAAGCAGCTCTACCTCCATCGCCTTGGACTCCCGTCCAAGCGCCACGCCTACCTCATGCAGCAAAGCTGTGTTCCAGGAAGAGCCGATTGCAGAGCCTGTAGGGTAACAGGTCGCCGGAACATTCTCGGTTGTGATCCCCATCTCTTCATTACTGTTCGTCTTGCGGATACCGTTAGTGCCGTCATACATATGAACGGGCTGGATATTTAACCGCTCGATTCCTTTTGTCATCCACATATTTAAACCTGCGCATAGCGAAGCTTTTTCAGTAAGCGTCAATTCCTTCAACAATTCATCAGGTGATTTATTCATGCTGCTCCATCCTTTATTATCAGTTTAATTTCCCTGTTCCTTTTTCAGCTCCTGGGCATCATACAGTTTGAAAAACGGGAACCAGACAGCAAACACAATCAGCAGGACCACCGCCAGCAGAATAACTCCGTTAAATCCGCTCATCAGGTAGGTAGAGAGCCCGATCGGGGTATACCACAACTGGAAGATTTGGCTTGGAATCCGCACCAGCCCCATATCGAGGACGATATACACGAGAATCGGCGTAACCAGTCCATTAATCCACATTGGAACCATAAGGAGCGGATTGAACGCAATCGGCGCCCCGTACACTACCGGCTCATTAATATTGAACAAGGACGGAAGGATTGTCGCTTTGCCGACAGACTTCAGTTTTTTGGACCGGGCCAGCAGGAACCAGACGACCAGAGGCAGAGTGGCTCCCATCCCCCCGATACCCAGCCAGCCGGAGAAAAAGGTTTCGAACGTATTGATGTTGACCGGATCCTGCCCGGCTGCGACGAGGGCTGCATTCTGTTCAATGGCAGGGATCCATATGGCGTACCAGATCGGAGTCATCACCCATGGGCTTACGCCGAAGGAATACAGCACCACGCCGATAAAGTTGAACAATACAAAGCCGGCCAGACTTTGGCCCATGGCATTGATAGGCTCGAACACATTTACAATCAGCGCAAAAATATCGAAGTGAAGCGGATATACCAAAACCCATCCTGTAGTTAAGATCAGGGCAATCGGCACGAGAAAATCAAACCAGTCCATAATAAACTCCGGAAGGGAAGAGCCTTTTTTGAAGAACGAGAATTTCTGGCAAAGATTCATAACGAGAGCAACAAACACACCAACCAGCAGTGCCGTAATCATCCCCGAAGGCCCAAACCGTTCCAGAATGAACTGAATGGTTCCGTCATCATTTAGGGTCGGGTTAAGCAGCATCACGAACAGGGATACCCCGCTCATTCCCGCCAGCAGCTTGATTTTGTGGCGCTCTCTTTTTTCCATAACTGTATAAGGCGTTAAGAAAGCAATAAACAACCCCAATAACCCGAAGCTAAAGGTCGTGATGGGTGTAAGATCCGGCATCCCCGGAATGAAATCCTTCAAGATTGAAATGAGTGTGATAATCGAGCCGACAAAAATCATCGGTATCGCCACCATAATGGCTTCTTGAATGGATGCAACCCAGAGATTATTTGTAAACGCCTCCAATCTAGGTGCAAACGATTCTGTCATCCACTTCATGAAACGCTTCATCTAAATTCCCCCTGTCTTTCTCTTAACTGCTACAACCCTAGTATAGAGATTAATGATACCGTTTTCTTGTTGTAACTTGCCGCATCCGGGTTCGTATTTTGCCTACTTCCTGCCTTCTGTACTAGCTTGTCTGCTTCGATCCAAAATAAACAACAAAAAACACCCCTTCATCAATAAAGGGATGTTTAAGCGTTGTATTTTCAATTAATACTGCCTTTCGAGCTGGAGCAGCAGCACCCCATGAGGCGGGAGTACAATTTCTTTATGCCAGCTTTCCTGCCCTACAAGCTCTGTCCGGATGACCGGACCGCTTCTGCTGTTTAAATACTGAATCTCCTCCTGCGTTAAAAAATCAGGCGCTCCCATAGTCATCCACTCATCAAATACCGACCCATGCTCCCGGTCCAGCTGATAGCTGGTGCATTTATAGGTCCCTGTGAGCCGGTTTAACGTGAAATCAAAGGCTTTGCTGCCTTTTTCCTCAAATACATCATAACGGGTTGAACCGGATAGCTCCGACCAGTCTCCATTCGCAAACAGCTGATCCACATGCACGTAGTGATAGAACAGAAATTGCAGGCTTCCGTCGCTTTTCCGGGTAAAGGTATAACCGTCTCCCTGTATAAGCAGCTCGTCACCCAGCTTCTGCATCAGCTCAAACGCATAATACCCGGGCTTCTTCAGCCCGTCGCGGTTGATTAGGCCAAAGCCTCCATAGAACGGAGAAGCGGGAACGACACTTTCTTCAAAGACATCGGTAAAGGACCAGTAGGCCATCGCCTCCACGTCCCCGAGCGTATTCATCGTCTGGTAAATGACAAACGGGGCCATGAACATCGTATCGTGCAGCAGATTCCGGTCATACAGTGAAAAATTCCACTCGGTAATATGAAGCTCAACCTCACTGTAGGATGCCGCATTCATTTTTTGCCGCACACGTTCAATGCTTTCTTTAAAAAATGCCGGGGGCATGATTCGGGTCAAACGGCCTTCTTCCGTTTTTAGCTTGGGATACTCCGAATAAATATGGAATGAAAAGAAATCGAGCGGCACTTCCCGCGAGCGGCAGTAAGCTAAAAAGTCCTCAGCCCAGGTATCGTTCCAGATCGAACCGTACCCCATGGCGGGACCGCCTGCTCTCAGCTCCGGCAGCACCGATTTAATCGCATGAACGGTGGATTCGTAAAAAGCGAAGTACTCTTCCTTACTGCCGGCCCAGCAGACACCTGCCAGATCAGGCTCATTCCACACTTCGAAATACCACTGCCTCACCTCATCCGCACCGTAACGGTTCAGACAATGTCGGATGAATGCCCGGACCAGCGCTTCCCACTTGGCAGGATCTGACGGCGGACTGATATTGCCTCTCCACCAGAATAACGTTTCTCTGGACCTCGCCAGTTGTCCCGGCATAAAGCTCAATTCCACGAATGGCCGGACTCCCTGCTCCAGAAGAAAATCATACAGCTTGTCTACATAAGACCAGTTATAGACCGGTGTGCCGTCTTCATTTTCACTGTATACCATCATCTCATCATTAAAAATGCCGTGAAACCGGATATACCGGAACGGGATGGTCCCCTTCAAGGCAGACAGCTGCATCCGCCAATCCTCGCGCAATCCTTCTACCGCTCTTCCGGCCGTCGTGGTGATATTCCAGTGCTTTGTATAAGTACTCGCTGCCTGGTCTGTACGAACCTCAATCCGTTCGGGGGCAGCCGCAAGAGCAGACGACAGCGGAACGCTGGACTGATCCGTATCCGTTTTGACCTCCAGATAGCGGTACAACGATCCTATAGCATTCATCGTGTCCATCTCATAATAATCTCCGCTTGAGGATTCCTCATACGTTTTGGGCTTGCGGGTCAGATTCAGCCGGTGCGGCTCTGGTGCGAGCGAGGCTTCCCGGTAGGAGCCAGGTGTGCAGCCGTATTTTTCCTTAAAATATTTGTTGAACAGCTTCACGTTGGCAAACCCGCAATCCAGGGCAATTTCGGAGATGGTTCTATCGCTCTCCGCCAGCTGGATCTGGGCTTTCTCCAGGCGGATAAGCGTCAAATACTTTTGAAAGGGGATTCCGATCTTGTCCGTGAAGAAGTGGGAAAAATAATGCAGGCTTAAATGCTCGGAGTCCGCCATATCCTGCAGCGTAATCTTCTCATTATAGTGGCGGTCAATGTATGTGAGGACACTGTTCAGTCTTTTATAATCGTTATCTTTGCTTCCTTCTGCCATCGCCGGATTTGTCCCGTCTGAGAAATATCTCAGCAGGCATCCGCATAACATCTGTAATCTGCCTATGGTGTAGCTTTGATA
>CAKMKL010000326.1 GCA_927443375.1 uncultured Paenibacillus sp.
AGAAGATACGGGAGCATTATATATACCTTTGCTGAATGTCCGGCCTGATTACCACGGCCGCAAAATCGGCAAAATGCTGGTACGGCGTGCTCTTGAGGAAACCATTCGGATTGGCTGGCCGCGGCTCTTCGATCAGGCTGAGCGGAGATAACCCGCTGATGCCGGCTGAAAGTCCGCCCATCCAGGGATTCCACCAGGATTTGGGTACCGGATGCGGGAAAGAGGAATCAAGCCACTCCTCGCCGCGGTACTGTAGCGAAAACAAAGCCGGAGCGAAGCTGCTGCTGGCCTGAATCTTAAGCACCCCATTATCCGCAATAAGCACCTCAGCCTGTTCTACATATCTGGTCTCCTGGATTATTTCGCTGCCGGAGCCCGGGAATATAAGGTAACTCTTATCCATTTCATAAGTATCCATATCAAGCTGCACGGTTACAAGATCAGCTTCTGCACCCTCTTTGTAGAGCAGCGGAAGGTTAACCTCAGTGAGCTTCTGCTCCGCATTCACATCCAGGCCGTGTTCCCCGAGGCTGTTTAATAGGGAAGAAACGCCTATCCGGCCGTCTAAAAAGATTTTCTTGTGCTCCAGAAGCCGCACTACCGGCGATCCGCTTACAAAAGGATTCCCGTCACTAAAGATGATTTTTAGCTGCGGTGAAGTGTTCTTGTCCTGCGAATCTCCCTGAAGCAAAGCGTACGAACGGAAATCACGCCAGCTGCTCCAGGTTCCCAGAGCAACACGGAGCGGCTTGGTCTGAATGACGGTGCCGGCAGGAATCTTCTTAAGCTGATGCTCGACGGCATACATCCAATGGTCCCGGATCAGCTTCAACTCTGACGGCCAGGTAATCCCCCGCGTTGAAGTACCGTCATCTGCAAACAGCCAATTCTCCGTAAGCTCTTGTACTTCCCAATAATCCGGACTGGAAGCATGAACGCCTTGATGCAGGTCTATATATTCTCCCCGATAAGGAATGACGCCTCCGTCAAGACCGAAGCTAAAGCTGTCCTTCAGATATAGTTCTTCGTTCCTGTCTGTAGAAGATGTATTATGAATTTGGTAATGACGGGTAAATATTCCGTTGCTGTGCAGCTTAACTACTACAGTAAACAGTAACCCGGCTGAGGAGTCCAGCTCGTACTGGGCTTCCAGCACCATAGCTTCCTCTTCCCTGTAATGAACCATCTGTAAGACAGGATATTTCTTGAATTCATTGGTATAAGGCAGACCGAATTTGGGATGGAACAGCTTGAACGCCCAGCGCCTGCCCTCATAGAAGGTGAGAGCATTGCTGAATTTGTCAAGATGTGCCGAATACGGTCCGCTGCTGATCATCCAGCCCATCTCCGTCTGACCGCCAAAAGCGGTATGTAGTCCGGGGAATGCTAGACTAAGCTCTTGTTGCACAACCGAAGACTCTCGGCTATCTTCACTCGCAGTAATATTTACAAGATGATGCCACAGTCCATATGCCAGAACTTTAGCCGCAAGCGGAACCGTTCTCCGGCCTTTAGAAGGAACTGCGATCCTTACGCAAGGTTCATTAAAGGCTAGAATGGAATCACTTGGCAAATCAAAAGCGAAGACCGTCTCTGTGTCATATTCATTCTCTACAGTCAAATCAAGCTCAATGGCTTCTCCGGCAAATAGGGTACGATTCGGCAGCTCCAGCTTAAGCTTAACCGGAAACTTCGGCTCTACTCCAAGTTTAAATACGGCGGGTAAGCCGTTAATGAGCAATTCAGCTTCCACGACCGGGTGCGTCTGATAAGCATTTTGTTCTTCTTCAACCGGATGGATATAAAAGCTGCCTTCAATACACTCCGCCTCCGCAATAACCCTGGATTCATTCAGCTCCAAACGGATTTGCGGATTGCTGATGCCTTTAACCTGAAGCGATAAGGGTTGTCCGCTCTTATTCACCGCTTCATAGACAACAGGATAACTGTTTCCAAAAGGAAGCTGATGCTGCCGCGGAATGGTTGCCTGTATCAGATAATCCTCAGTTTCAATCAGCCGCAGACCCCGCCCCGACCGTTCATACTCCATCTTCAGCTGGAGCGAATCCTTGCTCCAAGTATATGTAAAATAATCAAAGCCGTTTTCCTTCCGCCCGTCCGGCTGAACTGAGATGTCGCGGGTACTGTCTTTATACCAGTCTATCGTTTCAAAGTAATGTTTGACCGCTGCGGTTTGCAGGACAGAAGGGATAAAGTTCATTAAGTGTGTAGAATCATCGCGTTTTTCCCAGAAAAAACCGCTTTTCTTATACGTGGGAACCGCTTTGGTGTTGCCAGGCCAGGTATATAGGTCCAGCCGCGGCCAGCCAAGCCGAATGGTTTCCTCAAGAGCACGCCGTACCAGCATTTTGCCGATTTTGCGGCCGTGGTAATCAGGCCGGACATTCAGCAAAGGTATATATAATGCTCCCGTATCTTCTTTGTAATGAGAGAAGCTGCAGTACCCGATGACCTCTTCGGCGACTACAGCCAAAAACAGCTTGAGGTGAGTGCTATTGCGATGCTCATCGATCACACTCTGTTCCGTCTGATACGCATTATCTCCTCCCCAGCTTTCAAAACTTCTGTTCCACATCTCCGCAATGGATTTCGCGTGTTTGCGGGGATCATATTCTTCGATAACGGCTTCTCCAGCATGTGACATTAATATAGTACCTCCTTTGATTCCTGTGTACGCCTTACTTTTCATGGTAAGGTATGGATAATGTTGTATATTACTTTTCTAGTATATACCAGTAAGATCATCCAAAGCTATTTCAGGATAGGCAGTCTGGCCCCGGCAAAATAGCCGATAGATACAAACAAAAGCGACCAGGTGAAAGCGCCAGCTAAGGTTACGAGCAGGAACTTTCTGAAGGACATGGCACTGATGCCGGAGATATAGCTTGTGACATGTCTAATTCCCGGAATAAAGTAGGCAAAGAATATTGTCCAGTTTCCGAAGCGGGAAAACCACCTTTTCACACTGGCAAAACGTTTGGGCGTTAGTCCTACCCATTTCCCGAATTTATCGACCGCCGGCTGCCCCAGCCTTAAACCGATGGTATAGCTGATCAGCATGCCGGTTATTGAACCTATGAAACAAACCAGGACTGTTATCGAAAAATTCAGCACCATTATAGAGGACAAGTAACCTACAAACAGCATCAACAGCTCGTCCGGTACGGGTAGTCCAACAATACCGAGCGCCAAAAGAGCAAATATGGCTAAATATCCGTACTGTGAAATCATCTCAATCATCCAAGGCATCTATTCACTTCCTGTTGACGAATTTCTCCGTTCTAATACCACATTATAAGAGACGACATCATCAGTACTTTTCACTGCAAGGCAATAGATGTTAAGGTAAGAATGATTTTCGCTAACTTTTCTCCTTAAGATATCCCGATATGTAAACTAACAAAGAAATGAATTACTTCACTATCCCTAACCGAAATAGACGAATGATATGTAACTAAAAATAACATTGACAAAAATAAGAGGTGTGTTTTATTATGAATTATATGATAAATGTCATATTAAATAACATATACGATCTTGTATAAGCCCATTAATCGGAGTGGGCGTCTCGACCAGGCAACCGTAAATTGCCCCAGGCTACAAGAGGATGCATGAGTGGATCAGGCTTGTATTTTGATTGCGAGAATACAAGGGCTGCTTCACTTGGCGCCTCTTCCGCCTGGGGTTTATTTCATTACTACAACATTTTCTAAAGGAGCGAACCAACGATGACTAAGACCAATGCGCTTGCCGAATTCCAAATGCAGCTTCCCCGTGACTGTACCTTTACCCCGAATGACTGGCAGGTTCTGTCCCAGTACTGGTACCCGGTGGCTATTGCTGAAGAAATTCAAGATAAGCCGGTTTCAGTTAAACTGCTGGATGTAAAGCTGGTCTGTTACCGCAGTCATGGCAAGATTGTGATTGCCCGTGATCTTTGCTTCCACCGGGGTGCTCCTTTAAGTCTGGGCTGGGTCGAGAACGAAGAGATTGTCTGCCCTTATCATGGCTTCCGTTACAACTGTGAAGGGGCCTGCACTTCAGTTCCGGCGCATCCTAGCGCCAAAATCTCACCGAAGCTGAAGCTGATCATGTATCCTGCTGTAGAGAAATACGGTCTGATCTGGACCTCGCTGGCAGGAACTAAGGAGCAAATACCTGAATTCTCCGGCTGGGATGATCCGGATTTCATTAATATTTTGCCGCCAAGCTTCGATATCGCCGGTTCATCCGGCCGGCAGATGGAAGGCTTCCTGGACGTCTCACACTTCGCTTATGTACATGCAAATTCGTTCGCTGACCCCGACAACACTGAGGTTCCGCAGTACAAAGTCAGACGTGAAGGGAATGAGCTGTTTGCCGATTATTGGAGCACCGTCAGCAACTACGGTAAAGGCCAGGAGAATCCGGCACCGGAAGGCTTCATGTGGCTGCGGGCATTCCGGGTCTTCGCCCCGTTCGCCGCATCGCTTACCGTACATTTTCCTGAGGACGGAAAGCTGATGATCTTGAACTGCGCTTCTCCTGTATCTGCAAGATATACCCGGCTGTTCTGCCCGATCTCACGTAACTTTGACAAGAGTGTGCCGACCGAAGATACAATTAACTTCAATCTCCAGGTGTTCTCGGAAGACAGAGCGATGGTCGAAGCACAGACACCAGAGGATCTGCCGCTGGAACTGACCGCCGAAGCCCATATTCCGGCAGACCGCACTTCAATCGCCTACAGACAGCTGTTGACTGAGTTAGGGCTTGGAAGAAATTATACCTCCTGAGTTCATCAAGAGTTACCAGCTGAACAAATAAGGGTGAATGTATCTGTTCTTTACTTAGAACAGATACATTCACCCCTTTTTAGAACATGTAGTTAACTTTGCCGAGTGCTTACAGCTTATGGTTTAATGCCTTCATCCCCAGCCCTTCTTACTACCTTTCTTCGTTCCCGTTGAAGCTGACAACAGCAGCTCCTCAATTTGCATCCTGGCAGATTTCCTCGATCAGATCTATAGTCAGATATTCTGTATGCTCTATTCAACACTTCCTCAAATCCGCTACAATCAGCATATCCATATGGCGTGCTTTCCGAAGCAGGAAATGTACAAGATTTTCCTTGAAAAAAGACCGCCATGCCGCTCTTCGAGATTGCCCGATAATCAGCTGGGTCGTATGCACATCATTCATCCGGCTTAGCAGGTGCTCATGAAAATCACCGCCGCTGCCCGCCTGGGCAGTTTCCATTTTTCCGCCCAACCTTTCCGTCAAATGCCGCAGTGTCTCAAGCCGTTTCTGCCCATCATCCATGAGGGGTGCCCCGCAGTGCACATAATTCACATACCATTCTGCTTTTAAGCGGT
>CAKMKL010000327.1 GCA_927443375.1 uncultured Paenibacillus sp.
TGCGCCAACCCCCTGCACCAGCCGGAAGGCGATCAGACTGCCCGGATTCCAGGCGAGCGCGCAAAGGATGGAACCGGCTAAAAATACGGTGAGTGAAAATAGATACACCCTTTTACCGCCAAAACGGTTAACCGCCCAGCCGGAGACCGGTATGGATATACCCATAGTCAGTACATATCCGGTTACCACCCATTGGATTACAGAAACGGTGCTTCCTAAGTCCAAGGTAAGTGTCTTGATGGCTACGTTGATCATAGTTGAGTCAAAAAGCGGGGCGAGCGCACCGAATACCAGAATAAGGGCTACTTTTAGAATGGCCGGGTCCATTTTTTCGGCAGATTTGCTTTTTACCATGTGAATACTCCTCTCCTATCTACATAAGGTACGATACGTACCGTACTCTATGTGACTAAGATAGTTCAATTTCACTTGAAATGCAAGGATTAATTTATGAAAATAATGAAGGGGGGAACTAAATAATGGCCGAGAAAAAGAAGAACTCTTCTGCAGAGCCTGCTGACGGGGAAGAGCAAACCACGGGCGGACGCCGCCGCGGAGATGTTCTGGAGAATGCCATTTTGCAGGCTGCGTGGGATGAATGGAATGAAGTCGGATATAACCGCCTGACCATGGAGAATATCGCGCTGCGGGCAAAAACTAATAAAAATGCGGTCTACCGCCGCTGGCCGAACAAGACTGCAATCGTCGCTGCCGCCATAGGTAAACATCTTGTAAAGCCAGACAGCTTAGGTCTTAAACCGGATACCGGCGATTTGCGCGGTGATATGCTCGCCCTGCTCCTTGGCATTGTGAAACCGATGGAAAGGATCGGTGCCGAGACCATTCATGGTCTGATGACCGAATATTACGGGGGGAGTCTGATTGCTTCCCTGCCGGAAATGATGCATAGCCAGACTGAAAATAAGCTTACGGCGGCTATCCAAGCCATTCTGCAAAATGCCGAGAAACGCGGAGAGCTCAAGCTGGCAGACGTGAGTCCCCGCGTTATCTCGCTTCCTGCGGACCTGCTGGTGTATGAACTCCTTACCACCCATGAGCCGGTAGCGGAATCTACGATCACAGGGATTATCGATGACATTTTCATGCCGCTTGTAAGGCCGAAGCACTGATATGCATAGGCTGAACACCCCTCCTGGAGATTAAGGAGGGGTGTTCATATTTGCTCATTTCCGCAAGAGAGCTATTCGGTCCAGGAACGGTAGATGCGCCGCACCTCCCGGAACGACTGCTTGGGCTTGCGGTATTCATTAAGCAGACCCTTGTTGTTGAAGCCGCGGGCCCGGTCGCGAAAGCTCTTACTGGTGCTTTTTAAATCGGCGCGGATGTCTGCAAACTGCCAGATGAAGGTTCCGCCGATCCGTGGATCATTCCGGAAGATCGCCAGTGCCTCGGTAACAATATAGGCCTGATAATCCTCGCTGAACAAACGGGGCTCCCAGCCTACATCCCCGGACAGCCCTGCGCCGCCGAATTCAGTCATCAGCACCGGCCTGTCCCCGGCTCCCAGCCGTTCTGCCCGCTTATGGAACTGCTCCAGCATGTCTTTAAAGCCTCCAACCTCACCTTCGTACCAGCCAAAATATTTATTAATGCCGATGACATCGAACAGGGGCAGCAAAATATCCTCCAGCGGATGCATGGTCGCATAGGTAACCAGCCTGGAAGTATCGAGACTTCTCACCAGGCCGACCAGAGCCTGTGTGAAAACGTAGGCCTCCTGTGTGCGGCTGTCAATCTCATTATGAACCGACCAGAAGATGACTGACGGATGATGAGCATGTAAGCCGATCATTTCTTCAATCATGGTAAGTGCGCGCTGCTGAAAGAGGGGCTCACTTAACGTTTCGTTCGGCAGGGCAGCTCCCCAGATCGGGATTTCGCTCCAGTACACCAGGCCGTGCTCATCGAGCAGATCAAGCCAATAAGAGCTCTGGGGATAATGCGAGCCCCGGACAGAATTGCAGCCCAGCTCCAGTATGATATCCAGCTCTTTGTGCATCAGCTTAGGGGGAAAGGCAAAGCCCCATTCGGGATGCTCCTCATGACGGTTAACTCCCTTTAGATAGACCGGGGATCCGTTAATCAAGATGCGCTGATCCTTCGTCTCAATCCGGCGGAAGCCGATCCGTTCGGTCTTGTCGTCTTCCTCTGTCCGTACCTGAAAGGAATACAGTTCCGGACGGCCGACATTCCATAAGCGTACCTCTGGCAGGAGCAGCTTGAAGGTGTGGCTAAAGGTCTGGCCAGCGTCAATCCGTACTTCTTCCGAGTCTAATTCCCGATCGCCTTCATTGAGTGTCAGTTTTGTCGTCTGCTCCACTTGCAGGAATGAACGGATCTGCACATGAACAGAGACATCGGCGTCCATTCCATCGAGCTCATAGCCGATTTTCAATTGTTCGATGTACAAATCGGGCAGATATTGCAGCTCAACCGGCCGGATGATGCCGCCGTAATGGAACCAGTCCACCTGCTCGGTTGGAATCGTCAGGCGGTCCAGCGTGCTGTCCGTCCGGACGACAAGCTCATGCTCACCTGCCGCCAGGGAAGGAACAATGAATTCAAAGGGAGTAAATCCCCCGTAGTGGTAGCCGAGATGCCGGCCGTCCAGATACACATCGGAATGGCCCAGCACGGCATGAAAGATCAGCCTGACATGCTGCGCTGTAGTGATCTGAACTTTTTTCCGGTACCAGGCGACCCCTTCATACTCATACAAACCCAGTTCATTGTTCCAGCATGAGGGTACATAAAGTGACTGCTCAGAATGTGGAAACCGCTCATTCCATTTTTCCTGAACTCCGGCATTTAACGGATCTTTCATGAAATCCCATGGCCCGTCCAGCAGCTCTGTTCTCCGGATATCATGCTGACGAAAGGTTCTTAACAAGTGTGTGTGCCTCCTCATTATTAGGTTATGCCTTGTCATTTGCTGACATCATGCTAGTATGGATAGTATCATCTGCAGTTGGGGCATTGAATAGAAAAAAACACCATTGTCTTGTATAAATCGCGCTTACAACAGGAGGGGAGACCGCGCTTGGAAGCAAACGCCTATAACCTGAACGGCCTGAGCGTACATATCCATTTTGTTCTCGATAAAGTTACGTTTCCGGGCTGGGAGGATATCCGCAACATGGTGAATGTGCACAGCCTGTACTGGATTCATGAGGGTGAGGGTGTGTTCCTGACCAATACGGAACACAAGGTGCAGGCAGGGATGCTCACTTACTTAAAACCGGGTCTCAAGATGTCCATGCGTTCGGAGATGGATGCTCCGCTCCGGATGACGATGCTGCTGTTCGATTGTGCAGAGCTTGGCTATGATGCGGTATGGAAGGACGTGCAGGCCATCAGCAGCCTGAGGCTCCCCTTTTTAAGCCAGTATTGCAATCAGCAGGCAGAGGAGCTCAGCCGGCTGTTCCGGGAGATTCATCAGGATTGGCACCCTGAACAGGCCGCCGGAACGGCCGTTTCCCGGGCAAAGTCGCAGATTCTGCTGCATAAGCTGCATCAGACCGTGCAGGCGGACTGGAATCTGATGGAGTCTGGAGCCTTCGCAGCTTTGGAACAGATTAAGGGTAAGCTCGAGAACGCCTATATGGATCACCACCGGATCGAAAAGCTGGCTGAGGAGTACGGCATTTCGGCTTCTTACCTGCGGAAGCTGTTCCTGAAGCATACGGGCATGGGGCCTAAGGAATACCATATGCACATACAAAACCAGCAGGCATGCCGATATCTCATTTTTACCGATTATCCGGTCAGGGAAATTGCTAATTTATGCGGCTTTTACGAGGAATATCATTTCAGCAAAATATTCAAGCAGCTAAACGGAGTAGCTCCGACGGTATACCGGACAAGACAGAGAAACGGGGAATAAATTCCCTATAGAACCACAGACGGGAGAAAAAGCCGGGGCTGTGGTTCTTTTTTTACCGGAAAGACTATGCCATGATAGCTATGGGGGGCGACTTACGCATGTTTAAGGATTTCAAGCTCATTGCCGGAAGGCCGGTATATATTCAGGTTAAGGATTATATGAAAAGCCTCATTCTCAGGGGCGCCCTCCAAGGGGAGCAGAAGCTGCCCTCTACCCGGGAACTGAGCCTGCTGCTTGCGGTGAGCCGCAATTCCGTCATTTCCGCCTACACGGCGCTGGAGGATGACGGCTTCGCCTACACGGTACAGGGGCAAGGCAGTTATGTGGCGCCTGCGGCGGCTTCGGACAGCACAGCAGCCTCGGCCTGGACGATGGACTGGAAGACCCGCTTGAGCAGCAGGGCACTGCTGGCGGAGGAGCTGGATATTATGAAGCGCGGCATCCGCGCGGGCAAGGGTACGATTTCTTTTACCAGCATCGCACCTGATGAAAGCCTGTTTGACCTGGACAATGTAAAACGGGCCTTTCTGGACCGGATGTCCGTGGAAGGCAATGTTCTGCTGAACTATGGCTATGCCAAGGGGTATAAGCCTTTAATAGATTATTTGCGGCAATACATGGAGCACAAGGGCGTAGACATGCGCGGCAAGGATATGCTGATTACGAACGGGTTCACGGAGGGCTTTGATATCGTGTTGTCTGCGCTGGGACAGCGGCACGGAGCGGTGCTCTGTGAGAATCCGACCCATCATACGGCACTCAAAAATCTGCGGCTGAACGGCTTTGATATCACAGGGGTGGCCATGGAGCCTGACGGCATTCACCTGGGTGAGCTGAAGCGGGCGCTGGAGGAGGGGGAGTATGACTGTGCTTACTTCGTACCTTCCTACCATAATCCTACAGGTATTGTGATGTCTCCTGAGAAAAGACAGGGACTCATGAAGCTGATGGCAGAGTATAGGGTGCCGGTAATTGAGGAC
>CAKMKL010000328.1 GCA_927443375.1 uncultured Paenibacillus sp.
GGGCAAGACCTTATTCGAGCAGCTTATTCTGCAGCAGATTAAGAAAGTCGATCAGGTCTTTCATCCCCTCTATATGGCCCTGGCCCTCTCACGCTATATCAATCAGGATAAAGTCGAGAAGGTACTGGAGGAACGGATCCGGGAGATTGAACATCAGGTCAACTATGCCTACCAGGTGTACGAAGACCATATTTCTGTCGTCCCCCGTTCGGCGCTTCATCTGATGTACGGCAGATATGAGCACAGTCTTACTGAACTGAATTGGCTGAAACGTCTCTACCAGGATGTGGCGGCACGCAAATTGAACGATTTCGGAACCCCGCTGTCGTTATAGGCAAGGAATAGAAGAGGCCCTTAGGGCCTCTTTGCTGTTTAACAACCACCTATTGCGTGTATTAACGAACAAACTGCAAAATGAGAGCGAGGGAACAAGCATGAACGAAAATAAGCATCCGCACGAGGAAAAAAAGCTGCAGGGGGACAAGCGCGACCATCCGGAGCAATACCCGACGGACAAGCCCAGCCTGTTCGACATGCATGAAAGCGAGCAGAACGTCGATCCGATTCCGGTGGAGGATTTATCGCTGGAAAAGCAGGAGGAGAAGGATAAGGAGGGCACGAAGCACCGTTCCTCCAGCGACGAAAAATACCACACCGGCTTCTAAAGGTGTACAATATTCCCTGATTCTTCAATTCCATTGTGACGGAGGGATACATCTTGCTGAGAACGCTGCCACTTAACAAACGCGGGATACCTGCCAGCCGCATAGCCTTAGGATGTATGGGGCTGGGCGGAGGCTGGGACCATGAACCGGTTACAGCTGAGAATATCAAACAGGGACATGAAGCCGTTGAAGCGGCTCTGTCGATCGGCATCAATTTTTTTGATCATGCCGATATTTATACCCGCGGTAAAGCGGAGAAGGTATTCGGACAGATTCTTAAGGACCGGCCGGGACTGCGTGAGGAGATCCTTATACAATCCAAATGCGGCATCAAGCTAATTGAACCGGGGGATACCACTAATACGTTCGATATTTCCAGAGAGCATATTCTAAAAAGTGTAGACGGAACCTTATCCCGCCTCGGGACAGACTATATTGATATCCTGCTGCTGCACCGTCCTGATCCGCTGATGGACCCCGAAGAAGTAGCCGAAGCGCTGCATCAGCTCAAAGCGGCAGGAAAAGTGCGCCACTTCGGCGTCTCCAATATGAGCGCTGCTCAGATCAGGCTGCTCCAGCATTACTGTGACGAACCCTTTATCGTCAACCAGCTGCATATGAGTCTGGCCAAGATCAGCTGGCTTGATGCCATGGTCAGCGTGAACCGCGAGCCTTGGAAGGATATCATCTTTCCGGAGGGAACGATAGAATACTGCCGCATGGAGAACATCCAGCTGCAGGCCTGGGGGCCGCTGGCGCAAGGAAGCTTCAGCGGGCGTTCACTTGAAGGCCAGCCGGAGAATGTCGTGAATACGGCCGCGCTGGTCAAAGAGCTTGCCCGGCAGAAGAACACGGCGCCAGAGGCCATCGTTCTGTCCTGGCTGATGACCCATCCGGCGGCCATTCAGCCAGTCATCGGAACGGTGAATCCCCAGCGGATTGCCGCCTGCGCAGGTGCAGACCAGCTGGAGCTGACCCGCAAGGAATGGTATGACCTGTATGTAAGCTCACGCGGAGACAAGCTTCCCTAACCGCCCAGCCGGCCCAAGGCAGAAATCTTCTGCGCTTGAAACAGCTCCTGACGTATACAATAATCAACCGAAACAAAGCAGCGGTTCTCCAGATATTGGAGGACCGCTGCTTTGCGTTATTGGGAATCCGTTAGGTGTAGATTATCGTTCTTTATAAAGAATATTTTTCGTAAAACAGCGATAATAGCCGTAATACAAAGATAACGCTACAATATTGTGCGTTATTAAGAACTTTTAGGCTTAATTCACATTTTTCTTTTGCCCGGCAGACGGTGTATGATTTCCTTATCAAATCGTTCTTAATAGAGAACAAATATAACGAATGAATGATTGTAAAGCCATGAGAGGGGGCTAGCCTTTGTACCCCAGATCCGCCAGACGGCGTAAAAAAAAACCAAGTAAAACCGGGCTTCGGATTCTGCAATCCGGTATGGCTGTATCCGTTCTTGTATTGTACACCTCCGGTCAGATCGGCAGCACCTACGGAGAGTACAACACCTCGCTGCAGCAAACCAGCAGCATAGAGCTTTGCTCCGTCTTCCCGGGACAGATTGAACAGCTGCTCTCGGAGCTGTCAGGGCATATCCACAGAATCATCGAGCTTAAGTCTTCTCTTGCCAGCCACAGCCCGGCCGGAGAGTTCACAGGTCCCGCGGATCTCTCAGTAATGTCTCCGGATGAGCTGGATCAGGCCGCAGAGCTTGTAGCAGCACAGATTTCCTCTGCCAATTCCGCCATTGCGGCAATAGATGCACAGCTCAACACCAACTTCGGGATCTGGCAGCAGATTCTGCAGGAGGCCAGCAGTGCGGCAGCTATTCTGCATCAGGCCTGGGGCTATATGCTCCAACTTGAACCCAATTGTCTGGAAATCCGTGATGCACAGATCTTCGGGCAAATTCAGCTAGATTCCGCCCAAAGCGGAGTATTGTCCGAACCGCTCAAGAATACTTACAACGGTATTGTGGGCTATCTGAGCTCCATTCATACAGCCGGCAGTGCGCTGCCGCCAGGCAATCCTGACCGCGGATTATTCGGGCAGGAACACTCCCGCTTTACCGGCGGCAGCGGGCTGCTTGACTTCATGGCCAAGGCATATGAAGAACAGCCTGATGTTTCTGCCGAATTGCAGGCGGCCTATGAGCAGCTGAATGCTGATCTAACCTCTACCCGGAGCAGCCTGTCCTCGGCAGTAACCAGCCTGCAAAATCAGCAGCTGGAAATCACAGAGGCCAAGGTAAAGCTTCAGGAAGAAGCATTGGCGGACAAAGCTGATGACGGCAAGCAGGACAATAAAGATCCTGCAGATGACAAGACCCCGGTAGCTGAAGCTGGAGAGGGAAACGCAGATATAACCGTCCCTTCGGTGCCGGATAAGGGCAAGCCTGCAGAGGATAAACCGGCGCCGGACACCAGCTCCGCTCCAGACACTGCTATTCCAGACATTGCCGCCCCGGACGCCCCGGACGCCCCTGCTTCCGGCGTGGATACACCCGATCCGTCTCCAGCACCGGCAGCAGTGCCTGTTCAGGACATAACCGACAATGACAATACCGTACCGGAGCTTCCCGCAGCTTCTCCTGTTCCGGTCACAGAACCCAGTAAAGGCGGCGATGAATAATGCGTATTAAAAAATTGGTCAGCACAGCACTGACCCTGCTGATGTCCCTTGTTTTCCTGCTTGTGGTAGTTGCCGTAGTGATCTCCAAAGCTTCCGGCGGCGAACCGGCTTTCTTCGGCTATCAGATCAAAACCGTCTTATCCGGCTCCATGGAACCCGGCATCCATACCGGCTCCATCGTTGCTATCAAGCCTGGCGGCGATATGACCCGGTTCCAAAAGGGCGACGTCATTACATTTATGAATCCTGAGAATATTCTGATCACCCACCGGGTCATCGATGCCACTGTAAACACCGCCACGGGTGAAGCTACCTATACAACCAAAGGCGATAACAATGATGCTGCGGATTCTGCTGCGGTCAGCTCAACGAATGTCGTAGGGCAGTATACCGGAGTAACAGTTCCTTATGTGGGGTACGCGATGAATTTCGCGGTTTCGAAGGCAGGCAGTGTCATGCTGATGATTATACCGGGTCTCCTGCTGCTGCTCTATGCACTCTATACCTCCTGGAAGGCCGTTTCCGCACTTGAGAAGAAAAGCGCCGCAGCCGCTCCTGCAGGCCCCGAAACCATGCCGCTTCAATAACTGATTGTTATCTCCCGTTTACGAAACGCGGAGTCACAATAATTAAAGGTACACCTGTTGCCAAAAAGATCTATGAGAGAGGGATGAACTAATGAATATTAAAAAAACACTGGGTCTCGGCGTTGCTTCCGCAGCGCTTGGCCTGACACTTGTCGGCGGAGGCACATTCGCTTACTTTAGCGATTCCGCCCAGAGCACGGCTGCATTTAACAACGGAACTCTAAGCCTCACCTCTGACCCTGCTGTCATTGTTGATCTCAGCAATTTGAAGCCTGGCGATCTGATCACCAGAGATTTCAAACTGAAAAATGACGGTTCCCTCGACATTCCCAAGGTCTTGCTGAAGACTTCATCCGCAGTGACGGACACGAACAACAACAACGGCAGCCATAATCTGAAGGATGATATTATCGTTACTTTCCTGAATAACAACGACAAAAAACAGCCGGAGGTTCTGATCATTTCGCTCGCCGATCTGGAGAGCCAGAGCCCGGATCTCGTAGCCAGAAAATTACTGGGCACCTTGCTTGGAGGCGAAAAATCAGGCATTAAAGCGGGTACCGAGGATAAGCTCACCGTTCAATTTGCCTTCAAAGAAACCTTCCAGCCGCAAAACTACTACCAGGGCGACAAGCTGAAGCTTACCTGGAACTTCGAAGCCAGCCAGGGAGCCGGCGAATTTAAGTAAACCCTGCAATTCAATAATAAAAACATAACCGAGGAGGAATTTATATTATGGGTATCAAAAAAACACTGGGTCTGGGTATTGCATCGGCGGCACTGGGATTGTCTTTAATCGGAGGAGGAACGTTCGCTTACTTCAGCGATACTGCGCAGAGCACAGCTACCTTCGCAGCAGGAACACTGGATCTGAACACCAGCCCGTCGGAAATCGTTAACCTCAGCAATCTCAAGCCTGGTGATATCGCTGTCCGCAACTTCACTCTGCAAAACAGCGGCACACTCGATATTAAGGAGCTTAAACTGGCTAGCGCTTACTCGGTAACCGATGCGGGGATGAATAACGGGGCTCAGGATCTGGGTGACCATTTCAAAGTCAAACTTCTCAAGGATACTTATGTCAGCGGCGACATCACCAATTTTGTCATCGGGGAAATCTCTCTTAAGGATCTGAAGAACACGGCTAACTATGATTTAATCAGCACCGGCGCACTGCCTGGCGGTATCACAGCCGGACAATCCAAGGTCTTCAAGGTAGCCTTCGTCTTTGTAGACAATGGTCAGGATCAGAATGTATTCCAGGGAGATAAACTGGACCTTACCTGGACCTTCAATGCTAAACAAGGTTTAGGAGAACTTAAATAGTCGGGGTAAACTCACCAAAAAGGCATATCCTTCCCTAAACCGGGCGGGATATGCCTTTTTAAATACACGGACCGCAGCCCATGACCATCAAACAATGATTTTTGTCCGCTATGAGAAAATTTGCTATACTGTTAACAAAAAGTAACGGAGGGGCGTTTTAATCGTGCCAGATAATATGGGAAGTCGCATCCACCATCTCCGTTTGGAAAAGGGTTTGTCTTTATCTGAGCTGGCGGACAAGGCTGACGTGGCGAAATCATACCTAAGCAATGTGGAAAGAAATATTCAATCCAACCCCTCTATCCAATTCATCGAAAAGATCGCTGATGCGCTTCAGGTATCTATTCATGCACTGCTGTATGGCGAACCCCAGGAGTCGCAGGAGGCTTCACTCGACGGAGAATGGTTCCGGCTCGTACAGGAAGCTATGGCTTCAGGGATAAGCAAACGGGAATTCAAGGAATTTCTGGATTATCAGAAATGGCGGCTGGAGCAGAAGGATTAAAGTGACGCCACCCTCCCCGGCCATACAGAGAAGGGCACAGCATTTCTTTCGCTGTGCCCTTCTCTGTATGTATCGTCCGGTCAGCCCCATCTCACATTACCTGCAACGTTTTTTCACTTAAAAACTGGCGGATCTCATCCACCTTGAGGCCGGCCTTCTTGGCCGACATCATCAAATATACCCATTCTAAATCCAGATCAACTGCCTGCAGTTCCCCATCATTCCCCTGGTTGGACATATCCAAGAAATCTCCTCCTAAGATTTTGCGTCCCCAGGCAGTCCGGCCGTCGTAGTATTTCTACATTAGACCCGAGACTTTGTGTCCCTGCCTTTCGGCGAGGTTTACCCTTTACTGGATCCTTCACATGAAAGGATCTGGCTAGAATTCATGAAACCGTTATCCGCAATAACATTATATAATGCCTTGCCCAAAAAGTGTGTCGATTAATGGAAATATATCATGAAAAGAATTTGAAAAAAATAGCTTAAATTTGTAATAATAGGTGTAACTCAAATAGGCATTCAGCCAAATCTACCCCTTAGGACCTAAACCGAACCGAAACTATTTACCTATACATTTATTAAACTATATACCCAATTTTCAGAATTCAAAACACTAAAAAAATATATGATCGTTTCGCATCAATTATGGGCTGAATCATGCCGTTTTGCGAACGGAATAGAGCAAAGTATGAATTGATTAGCCGCCCCTAAAGTAGCACAATAGGATAAGGAATGAAACCGCAAACATCGTAGCTCCACCTAACGCCGGTGCTGTTTGGGCGCATGTGGGGTTCATCCGTTAGGAGGATGTATTCATGGCAGCCAAAGGACCTTATAATGAATCCGTTTGGAGCAATTATTTCGGACCGAATTTAGGTTATATTCAAGAGAAATATGAGCAGTTCGTTAATGATCCGTCTTCAGTAGAACCTAATTACCGCGATCTTTTTACCACCTCCGGCCCTCCTCCACTGGATCCGGATACGGCCCAGGCACCACAGCCTTCCGTATCAGGAGATGCAGAGTGGCTGAAAAAGGCTGTAAGAGCCTCGAAGCTGATCGCTAATATTCGCATACATGGCCATCGGGCCGCCAATATTGATCCGCTGGACCGGGGGGAGAACCCTATGGCCCAGTGGCTGGATTATAAAACCTATGATTTGACCCGTGAAGATCTGATGGCATTGCCTGCTTCGCTGATCTGGGAGAACGCTCCGGGAGATGTCAAGACCGCATGGGATGCCGTTCAGCGTATGCTTCAGGCCTATACCCGGACTGTTGCCTATGAATTCGGACATGTGCATGACGAGAAGGAGCTGCGCTGGCTGAACAGTCAGGCGGAATCCACAAGCTCCCCTGCTCCCTTGAACAACAGTGAACGCAAGGAGCTGCTGAACCGGCTGATTCAGGTGGAACAGTTCGAGACCTTCCTGCACAAGACCTTTGTCGGCCAGAAACGCTTCAGCCTGGAAGGCAATGACGCCCTCGTACCGATGCTGGATGAAGTCGTGCGTGCGGCCGCCCATGACGGTGCCGAGCATATCCTGATGGGTATGGCTCACCGCGGACGCCTGAATGTATTGGCTCACATTCTGGGCAAACCGTATGATATTATTTTCTCAGAGTTCCATCACTCTCCGAATAAAGAGCTGTTTCCATCTGAGGGCTCTATGGGCATCAACTACGGCTGGACCGGCGATGTGAAGTACCATCTCGGTGCAGACCGTGCGGTAAGACAGGGAGAGACCGTGCGTACGCGGATCACACTGG
>CAKMKL010000329.1 GCA_927443375.1 uncultured Paenibacillus sp.
GTGTCAGAGAGCAAGACGAACATCTCAGCGGTCACCGGACGATCAGACAAGAACAAGATGGCGATGATTCACATGACGATTCTCATCCGTAATACGGATCATCTGCAGTCCGTCGTGGACCGGGTGAAGCGCGTAAAGGATGTATATACAGTTAACCGTATCATGCAATAAGGCAAGGAGCTGAAAGACGCAATGAGAGTGGTTGTGCAGCGCTGCAAGGAAGCTAAGGTTACTGTCGGCGGAGCAATTACAGGTGAAATAGGGGAAGGCCTGATGCTGCTGGTCGGCGTTACCCACGGGGATACCGAGAAGGACGCTAGACATTTGGCTGACAAAATTGCCGGACTGCGCATTTTTGAGGATGACGCCGGCAAAATGAATTTTAGTGTCACGGACACCGGCGGAGCGATCCTCTCTGTATCGCAGTTCACGCTGTACGGGGACTGCCGTAAAGGCCGCCGCCCGAACTTTATGGCTGCAGCTGCACCAGCTGAGGCAGAACGGCTCTACGATTATTTTAATCAGGAGCTGAAAGCCGGCGGGCTTCGGGTGGAGACCGGTGTATTCGGAGCCGATAATATCATCGCCCGGAACAGGATTGCAACATCGCGCGAAGCGGACGAGCAGATTATCAATGCCTTTGACACGGACGCCATTGGTAGGCTGGTTACGCTTCTCGCCGCTGGACTTAATCTCCTTCATCTCTGAAGTAAGCTCCAGATGATTAGCAGCGTCCTCCAGCTCCTTGCGCAGCTTCTCAGTCAGCTTGTTGGCGATCTGCGAGGCGGTAATGCCTCCGAACCCGACAGCGGAGAGCATATCCTCTACATCACCGAAGGCGAACTTCTTCGCCACATCGCTGAGCTTATCCTCTGTCAGGAAATCAGATACCTCCATATTGAGCCGTTTCAGCTCGCGTTCCACCGCTTCGCGGCCTTTTTCGACATTTTCCTCACGCTTTTCTTTCTTGAACCACTGCTTGATCTTACTGCGCGCATGTGAGGATTGGGCGATTTTGAGCCAGTCGCGGCTTGGGCCATAAGAATTTTTGGAGGTCAGAATCTCCACAATATCCCCGGTCTTCAGCTTATGGTCGAGCGGCACGATCCGGCCGTTCACCTTGGAGCCTATCGTCCGGTTGCCGACCTCGGTATGAATCCGGAAGGCAAAATCCAGCGGAACCGAGCCGGCAGGCAATTCCACAACTTCACCCTTAGGTGTGAATACGAATACGAGATCAGAAAAGAAGTCCATTTTGAGCGATTCCACGAACTCTTCCGCATCCTTAGCTTCATGCTGAAGCTCCAGAATTTCACGGAAGAACGGCATGCGGTTCTCCGGATTGGCGGTGTTACTGCTGCCCTCTTTGTAGGCCCAGTGTGCGGCGATCCCGAACTCTGCGGTCCGGTGCATTTCCCAGGTACGGATCTGCACTTCCGTCGGCTCTCCGCCGGGACCTACCACTGTGGTATGCAGCGACTGGTACATATTTGCTTTGGGCATGGCGATATAGTCCTTGAAACGGCCGGGCATCGGCTTCCAAAGCGTGTGAATAATCCCTAAAGTGGCATAACAATCCTTAATATTATCGACGATGATCCGGATAGCAAGCAGATCATATATTTCGTTAAATTGCTTATTCTTGGTATTCATCTTGTTATAGACGCTATAAATATGCTTCGGACGTCCTGACAAATCACCTTCAATGCCCATCTCATCGAGCTTGGCGCGAATCCTTCCAATGACATTGTCGATGAACTGCTCACGTTCCGCCCGCTTCTTATGAACTAAATTGGCAATGCGGTAGTATTGCTGCGGATTCAGATAACGGAGAGCAATATCTTCCATTTCCCATTTGATCGCAGAAATCCCCAAACGGTCGGCAATCGGACAAAAAATCTCCAGCGTTTCATACGAAATCCGGCGCTGACTCTCTTCGGACTGGTACTTAAGCGTCCGCATATTATGCAGCCGGTCCGCCAGCTTGATCACAATTACCCGGATATCCTGAGCCATGGCAATAAACATTTTGCGGTAATTCTCATTCTGCTGCTCTTCCTTGGAGCGGAAGCGGATGCGTTCCAGCTTGGTCAGGCCATCCACCAGCATGGCGCAGGTATCGCCAAAATTCTCGCGGATCTGCTCCAGGGATACCGTTGTATCTTCCACCACATCATGCAGCAGCGCTGCAATAATGGAGATGACATCCATTTGCATATTAACGACAATATCTGCGACCGCCAGCGGATGCAGAATATAGGGCTCCCCCGATTTCCGAACCTGCCCGTGATGAGCCTGATCGGCAAACTCATAAGCTTCCCGGATGCGGAGAAGATCTTTTTCTTTTATATAGGCGCCGGCCTTTTCCATTAATTGCTCTATGCCCATTCTCGTCGTATCCGTTTCCTTTCTATAAGAAAAATTCCGTATAGGAGTTTATCCATCATTTAATAAAATAAACCCGCAAGTGAAACAATATTTGCAGGTCTTCAGCTCTTCCAAGCTGCACTACACGCAGTTTAAAGTTGTTTATAATTATGACGCTTACGATGCATTACGTCAACACTTCCCATAGCATGGCATTCATACCTTGGCTATATGAACAAGAAAGGACAATTTACAGCACAAACGGATAAAGTCTTATTTTTTTGAAAAATGTTGTTGTAAAAAGACGCGGTTCTATTTAATCTAGTAAAGGCGGTTTTCGCCTACCTAACATAAATCTACATCGAGAAAGAGAAGTGAACTCCATTGCAACGCGAAATTCAAGTTAACGAGAGACTCCCGTGGGGCCCGGGCTTTTTACTGAGTCTGCAGCATCTGTTCGCCATGTTCGGCAGCACTGTGCTCGTCCCTAACCTGTTCGGGGTAGACCCCGGTATGATTCTGCTGATGAACGGTATCGGCACCCTGCTCTATATATTGATCTGCCGCGGCAAAATCCCGGCTTATCTAGGGTCAAGCTTCGCCTTCATCTCACCGGTGCTCAGTGTGCTGGATAAATATAAGGGAGATCATCAGCATGGATATTCGCTTGCACTTGGCGCGTTTATTGTTACCGGCGTTATTTTTATTCTGGTTGCATTAATCGTCCGTTATGCCGGAACTGGCTGGATTGATGTTGTATTTCCTCCCGCAGTTATGGGGGCTATCGTAGCAACTATCGGATTGGAACTGGTGCCGGTAGCTGCGCGCATGTCCGGGCTGATCGCACCGGAAGGCGTCACAGACTGGACTCCGGACGGTAAAGCCATTACGCTGTCCATGGTAACACTCGGTGTAACCGTAATCGGTTCCGTGATGTTCCGCGGATTCCCCAAAATTATTCATATCCTCATTGGTATCGTTACCGGCTATGTACTGGCCTATATTATGGGACAGGTTAACACCGGAGCTATTGCTGATGCTAGCTTCTTCTCCCATCCGACAATCACTACTCCGTCCTTTGACTGGCAGGTTATCCTGACCATTATCCCTGTATCGCTTGTTGTTATCGTTGAACATATCGGCCACTTGCTTGTTACCAGCAATATTGTCGGCAAAGACCTGACCAAAGATCCCGGACTTGACCGCTCCCTGATGGGTAACGGGATATCCACTATCCTTTCCGGATTTGTAGGCTCTACCCCTAACACCACCTATGGTGAAAATATCGGCGTTATGGCTTTGACCAAAGTATATTCGGTATTTGTAATCGGCGGTGCAGCAGTGATCGCGATTCTGCTCTCCTTCTCGGGAACCTTCTCTTCTGTAATTGCCAATATTCCCTTGCCTGTTATGGGCGGGGTGTCGCTCCTGTTATTCGGGGTAATCGCCGCATCTGGCTTGCGTATCTTCGTAGAACAAAAAGTCGACTTCTCCAAAGCAACCAATATGATTCTTGCAACTCTGGTGCTGGTGGTCGGCATTAGCGGCATTTCACTTAATCTCGGCGGTGTGCAGCTCAAAGGTATGGCGCTTGCTACGATTGTTGGTATGGTCCTCTCCTTGTTCTTCAAGCTCATTGAAGTTCTGGGCTTGTCCAATGAACATGAGTCTGATAAATCCGCACATTAAGCTCTGAATACTTATATATGATAAAAAGCGGACCGCTGTCTTCATCAGGCAGCGGTCCGCTTTTTATTTCCCGGGAAAAGGTTCTGCGGGAGAGATTAATCTTCGTAGGTTAACAGAGATACAACTTCAATGTCATTGAGCTTCTTACGTCCGGCAAGCTGTACCAGCTCGATTAGGAAGGCCGCTCCGACAACTTTGCCGCCAAGCTGTTCAACTAGGCTTACGGAAGTAGCAATGGTACCGCCGGTTGCCAGCAGATCGTCAGCAATCAGCACGTTTTGGCCAGGCTTGATAGCATCCGTATGAACCGCAAGTGTATCCTTTCCATACTCCAGATCATAGCCTACTTCAATGGTTTCGTAAGGAAGCTTGCCGCTTTTGCGGATAGGCACAAAGCCGACACCAAGGGCATAAGCGAGTGGAGCGCCAACCACGAAACCGCGTGCTTCCGGTCCGGCAATTACGTCGATCTGCAAATGAGCGACAAGCGCTTTAAGCTCATCAATGGCTGCACGGTAGGCTTCACCGTCTTTAAGCAATGTAGTAATATCTTTAAAGCTGATTCCCGCCTGCGGGAAATCCGGAATTACACGAATATTGTTTTTGAAATCCAATCGTATCATCTCCTAAAAGTTTGTGAGCGTTACCTCACTGAATTCTCTCCGAACAAACTCGCTTCGAAAGCATAAGCTTAGTTTGTGAGCGTTACCTCACTGAATTCTCTCCGAACAAACTCACTTCGAAAGCATAAAGCTTAGTTATGTGAGCTTAAGCCCACCTTAATTGCTTCGTACAAAACTTGCTTCAGAAGCTTGAAACCGTACATTAGGACACGACCTGACGGCGGGCCAGCATCCAATCCTCCAGCTCGCGAAGGCTGCCTTCCATGAAATATTGTTCCATTTCGGCAGCCTGGCCTAATCTGACAAAGTGCCGTGAGGTCGTTAAACTCTTGGCCGAAGGCTGGGAGACAAAAGAGATTGTCCCCCCGGAGCGCTCAATAAATTCAAGCTCCTCGAACACATCCAGCATTTTACCCAGCATGCGCACACTTAGCGGGGACTGGCGGCTAAGCCGCAACAGCACCTCATGCTCCGGTGTTGCCGTAGCAGCAATCCCCGCCAGCAATTTATATAAGGCTTTGAAATGATCGCGCGTTGGAATTTGCAGCCGGTCACGTCCGTCGCGGAGTGAGTGCAGCAGCGCAATATTCTCTACTTGCGGAAAGGCAGCAAGCAAGGCATCCAGCTGTTCCGGGGTTTCCGGCATGTCGAGCAGACAGAGCAGGGATATTGTCCCGCTTGCCTCTGCTTGTCCAGCAGGGAGCGGAGAAATCCCGGCTTCCTCATCATAAACCCACAGTGACATGCCTTTCAATTGACTAAGCGGTGATATCCGGCTGTTCTGAAAGACCGCAGCTGCTCTAAAAGGCGCGCTACCGCTATATGGCTTCAGCAGTTCTTGGATGTAGACGGCCTGCTTCACCGCATCAGCCGTGCCCCGGAGGTCAAACAGCTGTGATTGCGGCACTGCAAGATCCTGCAGCATAAGCTGCGGCTTCCGCGAGCCGTTCCATTCATTAACCGTCAGCTCGGCCAGTACATCAATTAGCGTTCCGCCAGGCAATAATTCAGCCAATGGGCCTTTGCCAAAGGCTACCGCTTCAATTGTATGTCTGCCTTGCTGCAGGACAAGCTTCAGGTGCTTGCCTTCCTGCCCCATCTTACGGGTCTCTTTCACTGCCGCTCCGCGTACAATGAACTTCGGCAACGGATTAGCCATTCCAAAGGGCGCCAGACGTTCCAGCTCAAGCGCAGCCTGCAAGGTCAGATCTGCAATTTCCGTTTCACCATCCCCAGCCGTTACAGGAACAAGATGTTCCGGTGTCAGTACTGCTGCAGCATATTCATTTAAAGCCGCTGCAAAAGCATCAAGGTTGTCACGGTGCAGGCTCATTCCGGCAGCAGCCGGATGACCGCCGAAATGATCCATTAACCCGGCGCATGAGGACAATGCCGCATAAATATCAAGTCCGGGGATGGAGCGGGCAGATCCCTTGCACATCCCGGTCTCCGGATGAATATCGAGAATGATCACCGGGCGGTAATACCGCTCAAGCAGCTTGGAAGCCACGATCCCGACGACACCGACATTCCAGCCTTGTTCCGCAAGGACAATAATATCCGGCGGCTCGCCATCACCTATTTGTTCGGAGAGCTTCTCTGTAGCTTCTGCAACAATTCGTTCAACGACCAGCTGCCGTTCCTTGTTCAACAAGTCGAGTTCGCCGGCCAGTTGTTCCGCCTCGCCCGGGTGGGCAGTAGTCAGCAGGGATACCGCCCGGCCCGCATGATCCAGCCGGCCGCTGGCATTAATCCGCGGAGCCATGCCAAAGGCAATATTCACCGCACCTACGGTACTCATTGTTATTCCACTGACCTCGAGCAACGCGCGTATCCCAGGAAAAGGAGAATTCCGCATACTGGAGAGCCCCCTGCGCACGAGGCTGCGGTTCTCACCAAGCAGCGGCATCAGATCGGCTACTGTGCCAATCGCCGCGATTTCACTCCATTCCTCAGGCACCTTGCCGTCCAGTAATGCTTCGGCAAGCTTGTAGGCCACACCCACCCCAGCCAATCCTTTGAACGGGTAAGGACAATCCGGCAGCTTGGGGTTGATCAGCGCAAACGCTTCCGGCAGACTCTCCGGCGGTTCATGATGATCCGTAACGATTACCTCTATCCCCAGTTCCGTAGCATAAGCGATCTGGTGGACCGCACTGATTCCGGTATCCACCGTAATGATAAGTGAAACGCCTTGCTGCACTGCCCAATCCAGCGCATGATTATGAAGTCCATAGCCTTCATTAGAGCGGTGCGGGATATAAATATCGAATGAAGCGCCGAGATAACGCAGCAGATAGATCATAAGCGCCGTGCTGGACACTCCATCTGCATCATAATCACCATATACCAGAATATGTTCTCCGTCTTGCAATGCCTTTCTAATTCGCGGGACAGCCTCAGCCATTCCCTTAAGCAGGAATGGATCATGACTGTCATCCGCCCCCCCGTCCATAAAGAGCAATGCCTCTTCAGGAGCATCCAGTCCTCTTGTAACAAGCAAAGAAGAAAGGAGCGGAGAAATAGAAAGGCTCCGGGCCAAATCCCGAACGGTATCGGGATCAGCTGCCGGAGAATGCCATCTTGTTTTTGAATGAAGCAATAGGGCTCACCTTTCTCTCGCCATGCGTTCTACTGAAGCAGCGTAGGAATATCGTTGTCCACAAGCTGATGGTTGCTTTTGTAGGGATAGCCCGGATCATACGGCACGACATCCATATGCACCTCGCCTACATGGACAAAACGGTGCTGAAGCAGCTTTCTGGCACATTCCGAGATATCCTGGGCTTCCATGACGGTAATCCGCGGATTAACGCTGATTTTAACCTGAAGATTAACGTATCGTCCCTGTTCGATTGCCTGAAGATGCTCCACACGGATTACACCATGCACACGACCGACGGTTTC
>CAKMKL010000330.1 GCA_927443375.1 uncultured Paenibacillus sp.
CTTGGCGAAGCACTCTTTTTGGATTCAGGGACGCTGACTCCGCTGTTGAAACGGCTGCAGGCTTTTGAACTGGCCCAGCAGATTTACAAACTCCTCAGCTGAGAGCATCGTACCTTCCGCCATCTTTCCAGGAATGCAGACGGCTTCACTCTGCAGCGCCCAGCCCTTGTCTGTAAGCGAGATGAGCACCTTCCGTTCATCCTGCAAGGAGCGTTCACGGAGGATAAGGCCCGCAGCCTGCAGCCGTTTCAACAGCGGAGTCAGCGTCCCTGAATCCAAAAAGAGGGCTTCGCCAAGCTCTTTAACTGTACACTGCTGTTTCTCCCACAGCACAATCATCACCAGATACTGTGAATAGGTAAGGCCAATCTTATCCAGGTGAGGCTGATACAGCTTCGTAAATTCACGCGAACAGGCATAAATAGTGAAACATAGTTGATTCTCAAGCATCAGCTCAGGGGATGTGGTTGTTTTTTGCATATCTTCTTCACCTGCCTTTGTGACATTATTTTATCACAATTCATCCGAAATATCATGTTAATAGCAAAAAATATATTGACTATTATTAATATTGTGTTAAATTAAATTGTGTACAATTAATTTTATAAACGAACGGGAGCGAATTATAATGATGACAATTCAACAAAAAATGTATGAAACTACTGTTAAAGCGGTTGGCGGAAGAAACGGATACATCGAATCAGAAAGCCCTAAACTCAACCTGACGATCAGCACTCCACGCGAAATGGGCGGAGCCGGCGGAGAAGGCACCAACCCTGAGCAGCTCTTTGCAGCCGGATACTCCGCTTGCTTTGACAGCGCCCTGAATATGGTTGCCCGGATGGGTAAAGTGAAAATTGAAGGCAGTGAAGTAACTGCTACTGTGAGCTTCGGCAAAGTTGAAGACGGCGGCTTCGGCATCGCAGTGAAACTTGATATTTTAGTCAAAGGTGTGGACCGTGAAACAGCCGCTAAGCTTGTTGAAGCTGCACATGGAGCTTGCCCTTACTCCCGCGCTACCCGCGGAAATATTGAAGTAGAGCTGAACTTACTGTAATTCATTTCAATATAACGGCAACTCAGAATAATCTCAGCATGAGAACGAACAAGCCATCCGGAGCAGCTCCGGACGGCTTGTTTCATATGCACGTTTATGCAGCAAATAATGGGAGATATATATGGAGATATATATAATGAAGAAAAAGATTTATCCTTCATTCACTCCTCCGTGAATACCTGCCGGTCCAGATTCCGGTACTGCACGGCTTCTGCCAGATGAGCAGAACTTATAGCAGAAGCTCCAGCCAGATCAGCGATGGTACGGGCCAGCTTAATAATCCGGTCATGAGCGCGCATGCTTAGACCGAGACTTTCCAGTATCCCGTGCAGCAGCTGGCTGCTTTCTTTATTCAAATAGGCATAGCTGCGAAGTGCTGCTCCGGAAAGCTCGCTGTTCCAGGAGATCGGCAGGTCTTTGTAACGTTCAGCTTGAATCAGCTGGGCCCGGTTCACCTCAGCACGCATCTCAGCAGATGACACGGAAGGTCCCTGCTCAATCCATTCCTTAGGGCGGGGCACGTCCACCTGCATATCAATACGATCCAGCAGCGGGCCAGAGATTTTGGCCCGGTACTGGGCAATCCTGGCCGGGCTGCAGGTGCATCTCTGGTGGGTTCCCGCGTTGCCTAAATAACCGCAGCTGCAAGGATTCATCGAACAAGCTAGCAAGAATTGCGCAGGGAATGTAAATGCTGCACGGGCACGGCTGATTGTGACGAGGCCATCTTCCAGCGGCTGCCGTAGTACTTCCAGCACATTGCGGGAGAATTCCGGCAGTTCATCAAGAAATAGAATGCCCCGGTGAGCCAAGCTCACTTCCCCGGGTTTCGGAATGCCTCCCCCTCCGATGAGACCGGCTCCCGAAATCGTGTGATGCGGGGAACGGAACGGTCTGCTGCGCAAAAGACCGCTATGGGCATCCTTTAGCTTACCGGCTGCACTAAATATTTTGGTGACCTCCAGTGATTCACTGTCACTTAAGCTTGGAAGAATTCCCGGCAGACGCTTGATCAGCATCGTCTTGCCCGTTCCGGGAGGGCCCATCAGAACGATGTTGTGCATGCCTGCAGCCGCAATCGTCAGCGCCCGTTTCACATGATTCTGACCCAGTACATCGCTGTAGTCCTCTTTCATCAAACTGTCCGCATCCGGGATAACATCAGCATTCGAATAACTCGGTATGTATTTCAAATGTTCTAGATTCTCCGCTAATACAGGGGGCTTGTCCTGTGCTACAGTGCCGGAACCGACAATTACCGGAAACGGTAGCATAGGCTGCTGGGAAACAGTATTTGATAGTGATGCTAAGTGTTGCCCATCCTCCGAAACATCAACTCCTCCTGCTCCCTGTCCTTTCTGGTTCAGCTCCTGCAGATGATCCGCAGCATACACATTCATTCCGCTAATCAGCGCAGCCTCAGCCGCATTGCCTCGGGGCACCAGCACCGCTTGAAAACCTGAGCGGCGGGCAGCCTCAACCATTGGCAATACACCAGTGACAGGTCTAAGACTGCCGTCCAGTGCCAATTCCCCGATCAGCAGCATTTTTTCGGCTGCAGGCATTACCAGTTGGGCACTGGTCGTCAGAATTCCAAGTGCAATAGCCAGATCGAATGCCGATCCCTCCTTACGCAGATCTGCCGGAGCCAGATTGATCGTGACCCGCTGCTGGGGATAGCGGTAGCCGCAATTTTTGACAGCAGCCCGCACCCTTTCCACAGCTTCGCGTATGGCCGAGTCGGGTAATCCAATGATGTTCGTCTGAGGCAACCCGTTGGCCAGGTCAATCTCGACCCCAATTATAACGCCTTCAATTCCGTACAGACAGGCACTGTGCATTTTTCCGTACATAACAAAAAACACCTCTTCTCCTGAAATACGCTTACGCTCAAGCGCTATTACATCAAGAAAAAGGGTGCTTCCTCAATTTCCGCAGTATTAATAACAGTATACAAATGGTCCTGTGTTATATTCAAGTATCGATAAAGGAAAAATAAGCCGGACATAATTGCGCAATTATGCAAATGCTGTTTTTTTGCAGCTATCTCTCTTCACTGCCCACAACCGTCTCCCGGATTTGCGCAAACGACAGCGGTTTATAGCCCCAGTGCTCCACACAAATGTTGAAATGGTTTTTGCCTTCGTATTTCTGGCCATGGATATGACCGTGCACATTTACGTAAGGCATATGCTTGTTCATATACATAGGTTCATGGTCGAGCATGAGGAAATACCGCCTTTGGCTGAATTGATTCATCTGGATGTTCATCAGCGGTCCAGCAAACGCGACTGGAAAAAATAATCAGCGACCTCTTTTTTTATGCTGGGGGAGTTGGATTTCGCAATTATGAAGAAATGCGGCTGAACTAAGCATAGAAAGGTGTGCAGGAGATGTCTAATGTCTATTTTACTTCGGACCACCATTTCGGGCATGAACTGATTATTGATTTTGAGTCGCGCCCCTTCATTAATGTGCAGGAGATGGATCAGGTAATGATTGAGACCTGGAATTCCGTGGTGGAAGACGGGGATACCGTATTCCATCTTGGGGACTTCTCCTTTTTGGGTCTTGAAGCGACGAGGAGAATTGTCAGCAGTCTGAACGGCCGCAAAATACTTATCCTCGGCAATCACGACCGAGGGCGGGGGCGGAGCTGGTGGCTGGAGGCGGGTTTTGATGAGGTCAGTGAATATCCGCTGATCTATAAGGATTTTTTCATGCTCTCCCATGAACCTATGTATATGAACAAGCATATGCCTTACGTAAATGTGCACGGTCATATCCATGGCCAGAAATACGAAGGCAAAAACCATTTCAACATTTGTGTGGAGC
>CAKMKL010000331.1 GCA_927443375.1 uncultured Paenibacillus sp.
TGGCAAAATCAAAGCCGTGCACCAGCCCGCGCATCTCGGATGCCACGGTATAGATCCGCTGCTCTACCTCTTCCCCGAGTTGGGGAGAGTCCGGCAAATAACCGTTCTCCTTCATTACCGCCTGCTGGAGGGTAACAATCCATTTCTGCAGCATGATCTCCAGAGCACCGCCATCGGGACGGGTGCGAGTCGATAAATGACTCATCAGCTCCCGGTAGGTTCCCAGGCCCTGCCCCTTGGTTCCGACCAGCCGGCGTTCCGGTGAAAGATCGGCATCGGCGACTACAAAGTCCCGGTCCATCGCATAGTTGCGGATAATCTGCAGCAGAAAGCTTTTCCCGCTGCCGAATTTACCGGTGATCAGCTTGAAGGCGGCACCTCCCTCAGCAATGTTGTCCATATCTCTGAGTATTGCTTCCACTTCCGGCCGGCGGCCGACTGCAATATGCTCCAGCCCGATTCGCGGCACTACCCCTGCGGTCAGCGAGTTAACCAGCGCTGTTGTCATGCGTTTGGGTATTTTCAATTCATTCATCCCGGAATTCACCTCATTAAATAGTGCAGCATAGGTATCCATTCATCAGCCACCTGCTCTCCGTCGACCAGCAAATCGCCGAGGAGGTTCATTGCAAGCTCATTGATTTCATCAAACAACAGCTCCGGCATCGTTCCTGCGGCAGCTGCTAATTTGTTCACCGTGAGGAGCCCCTCCTCCTCAGCCAGCGCCAGCACCGCTTCACGCTGCAGCGGTGTCAGCTCCGCATTAAACTGTTCCCATTCCGGATGGTCCCCGGCTTCTGTGATCGCGATCACGGTATCCATGTCATCTACCACTGCCTCCGGTTCATCCGGCTCTACGCCAGTAACTTGTTCAGCAGGTATGACCGTCTGCAGTTCAATAATACCCGGCTTATCATTCTCATAGTTATTTTTCGGTTCAGCTGCTTCCTCCACCGTTAACAGCGTACGGACCACTTCGGAATCGTTCTGCAGCTGCTCCAGCTTCCGCTGATCAATGACAACTGCCGGCCCCTTCGCTTCCTGCTCGGCTTTGCGGAACTCCCGCTGCAGATACTTGCCGATCAGCTCGTCCATGTCTGCATCAACCTTGATATCCTTCAGCCGTCCGCGATAGCCCATCAGCTCGCGCAGCTTATTCTCGGTCAGACGGAACAGTCGGGTGATCAGGCTGCGCAGCGGCGGTGATTTGCTGATCCGTACAACAGGTACAAGCACTGAATAACCATAGAGTGAGATGTCATATACTGCACTGCGGAACAAATACCGCTCTCTCATTACCACCGGACCCGGCGGAAACATCTCTATCAGATTCGATCCGTGCTTGCGGGCGACATAAGCATCGATTAAAGCCACAATCAGGGGGATGTATCGTTCTGCAGCTTCTTTACCCTCACTTAAATAGAATTTGGATTTGCTGATATCATAGTCAGACATCACCGTTAAGACTTCGAAGGTCAGCTGCTCCGGGGCAGCTGTCAGGCAGCGCATTAATTCAATCTCTGCCAGATCACCGGCAAGTCCGCGGGAACGGGCAACGATGCCCGACAATGGGACCTCCAGCTTATGAACGAAAGCGAAGTCAGCCATCCAGCCGCCAAGATATTGATCCAGCCGTTTGTACTGATCCCTGTATGCTTCCCATATCAGACCCAGCTGACGGTAACCGTCCTGCGGATCTGTCCAGCCCACCCCGTTGATCAGCTCATACACATGGAGAAAGATATAGGAAAGATCCGTCTTCGGGTACCTTCCCTGCCTCACCTCATCCCGCCAGAAGAAATACCACCTGCTCTGCGCTCCGGTCATATGCCCATAGGTCGGCCAATAGCTCTTAAAGGGGACAAACAGCGCCGCCGGCCCCTTTTCTCCGGCCAATTCCCGGGCACGTGCTACGAATTGACTCTCCGTTGTCGTCACCGGTTCAGGCTTCTCGTCCACATCCCAGAGCTGAATCTGCACCGCATCCTCTGAACTTTTTTGGGGTTTAGCGGCGGTAGGTATGGGTATCCCGGATTTCACTTCACTGCGCGGAGGGATCGGAACGTTCTGCTCCGTGCTTTCCCAGACCAATTCCGTGAAATGCGGCTGGTTCCTCTCACTTGTCATTCTCATCACTCCAATTCACTAACGGCAGACATGATTTCTTCCAGATCTTATGAAAAAACGGTCCTGTTCACATGGTGTGAAGGAACCGTTCTGTTCGCGAATTATCCGAGCCTCTTGTACAATTCACTATTCATATTAGCACTGTTGCCGGAATGACTTCAAGTAGCAGATAGACAAGATTGTGTGCCTATTCGAGCTCGATCCCTTTAGTTTCTTTCCCCAGCAGCAGCACTGCTAATGCACCAATGACAATCGTTACGAAAAACAGCATAAATATCGAGCTGATGCCGACGGATTTCCCTACGAGCACACCGACCAGCAGCGGGGCAAGAATCCCGCCGATCCGGCCAAAGGAGGTCGCCAGACCCGCACCTGTGGAGCGGATGGCTGTCGGATACAGCTCAGGAGTATAGGCATACATGCCGCCCCATGCGCCGAGATTGAAGAATGATAGGCAGATCCCGGCAGCCATCAGCATACCTTCGGTCGTCGCATTTCCGAACCAGGCGGCACTTCCTGCAGTCAGCAGTAAATAAATAACAAGCACAAACTTACGCCCGAACTTCTCTATGAAATACGCGGCTGTGAAATAACCGGGCAGCTGGGCGAGCGTCATGATGAGCACATATTCGAAGCTCTTGACGAGGCTGAATCCTTTCAGCACCATCACCGTAGGCAGCCACAGGAACATTCCATAGTAAGAAAAGACAACCGTGAACCAAAGGATCCACAGCATAATCGTCGAACGGCGGTACTCCGGCGACCAGACGGCAGCAATCCGCTTACCCAGCGGTACCGGTGCTTTTTTCTTCATTTCCGCAAACCGCGGAGAATCCTCGATGGCACGGCGTAAATAAAGTGCGTATAACGCCGGAACGGCCCCTATGGCAAAAGCTACACGCCAGCCGTAATCCGGAATGATGAAATAGGCGATTAATGCGGCAGCAATCCAGCCCACCGCCCAAAAGCTCTCCAGCAGGACGACAGCCCTTCCTCTTTCCGCAGCAGGCATACTCTCAGATACCAGCGTTGAGGCAACAGGTAATTCTCCGCCCAGGCCGAACCCGGCAATAAACCGCAGTACACACAGTATGGCAAAGCCTGCCGCAAACGCCGATAAGCCGCTCGCCAGGGAGAAGATCAGCAGTGTCCATAACAGCACGGATTTTCGGCCGAAACGGTCGGCCAGAATGCCTGCAGCCGCAGCACCGGCTGCCATCCCTAGAGAATTTATACTGGTTAAGAGTCCGATCTTCTCCGGACCCAGCTCCCACTCTTTGGCCAGCGCTGCAACGACAAACGAGATCATCCCGACATCCATGGCGTCGAACATCCAGCTTAAACCAGCGCTCAGCAGCAGCTTGCGCCTTTTCGGATCGCGCAGCAGCGTCATTTGATTCATCCTCAAGCACCTCTTTCTAACTCCGACTTTTCTACCTGGAACGATTTGTTACTCCTACACATTTTAATTTTGCAATGATCAAAAATCAAGGAATAGCGCAGCATTAAAGTATTGCCTAGCCAGTGACTGAAAATAACAGGTCTGCACGGAAATCGCCGCAATCATCAGCATGTTCTGTACAGCATCCTTTTGCGACCGTGTGAGATGCGTAAGCCTGTCTATTCTTTTCTCCAGAAATCTACTGATGGTTCTGTCCGTTTTCCAGGAATATTCCTTATGGGCACTCCGTTCAGCGATCCCCTGCGCCTGCAGACCCGGACTTGTCTTGAGGTCCTCAAACAGCTCGGAATACCCGTAATACAGTTCCGCTGGTTCAACCAGATCATCATCATCACGTTCAGGCTTCAGAAACAGGATGCGGAAGAGCTGGCGGATGCTCTCGAAATCAAGCACTGCTTTGAGGTCGTCTATTATAAACAGAAGCGCGGCCTGATTCACAGAATATTTTTTCCCTTCCCGCGGTGATCCTAAATATTCTTTGAAATCGCGTTTCACCCAGTTCTGCATAGCGGTAACAGATAGTGTGGAATACTCTATCAGATGTCCCAGGGCAGCGATGTCTGCTAGTGAAAGGCCTCTGACTCTGGTACCTTTTATTATTTTCTGCAGGATCGGCGGGATATCCGTAGATAAAAAAGCAGTCAGGGATAATCCCTTCTGCACCTCTTCCTGATGGAATTTTGTCCAGGCCTCTTGCAGTATAGACAACGGCTTCCGTTCATCATTTTCAGTCAGGGACAGCAGCAAACCCGACATTTCTTTCCGGCTCAATGTAAAAGCTTCCATAGATGGCACCCCTTCGCCATTTGATTTTTCGTTTAAAAGTTCGTACAATAAGTTCATATGAACTCATAATATGAGTATAACCTATTTTAAAGACGAGAGGGATGGTAAAGATTTTATGGGTATAGGACTTAGTTTGACGTTGGTGGCTATTTTGATTATCTTAACCGCATTTTTTGTAGCTACGGAATTTGCAGTGGTACGGCTTAGAGGCAGCCAGGTGAGCCAGATGGTTCTCGACGGCAAGAAGAATGCACTTGCTGTACAGCGGGTTTCCGCTAACCTGGATGGTTACCTGTCTGCTTGTCAGCTTGGGATTACCATCACTGCTCTCGGTATCGGGGCACTTGCTGAACCGGCTTTTGAGCAGCTTCTGCTGCCTCTGTTCGATATGGCGAATATCAGCCACAGCGTCAGTGAGCCTATTGCGTTCGCACTAGCCTTCATCATTGCTACCTTCCTGCACGTGGTCGTGGGTGAGCTTGCTCCGAAGACTGCAGCTATAAACATTCCGGAAAAAATCGGTCAATTTACTTCACCGCTGATTATTTGGTTCTACAAAATTCTTTACCCTTTGATTTGGATTATGAACGGCTCCGCCAATATGCTTGTCCGTCTGTTCGGGATGAAACCGGCCAGTGAGCATGGTGATGCGCATTCCGAGGAAGAAATTCGTCTGATCCTCTCTGAGAGTTATGAGAACGGAAAGATCAACAAAGCTGAATACGGTTATGTGAACCGGATCTTTAATTTTGATGAAATGCTGGCGAAGGAAATTATGGTGCCGCGGACCGATATGATCTGCCTGTTCTCCAACCACTCCTTGAAGGAGAATTTTGACATCATCCGCAAGGAACAATACACCCGTTTCCCGGTTGCTGATGGCAGCAAAGACAATATTATTGGCATGATCAACACGAAGCAGCTGTATTTACAATATGATAATGATCCTGATTTCGATTTCAAAAAGCTGATTTTGCCGCTCCTGACCGTATCCGAGGTTACACCGGTCAAAACCCTGCTGACCCGCATGCAGCTGGAGCGTGTACACATTGCCCTGCTGCTGGATGAATATGGCGGTACCTCAGGTCTTATTACAATTGAAGACATCCTGGAAGAGATTGTCGGCGAGATCCGTGATGAGTTCGACGGAGATGAGAGAAGGAATGTGGAGAAGCTCAGCGATTCCCATTACCTGTTCGACGGCAAAGTGTCACTGATGGAGCTTAAGCAGAAGGCCGGCATTGATTTGCATGATGACGAGGTAACGACTATCGGGGGCTGGCTTTACAGCCACTTGGACGAGCCGGCGATCGGCAAAAGTATTGACCACGAGCATATTACCCTTACGGTGCGTGAAATGAATAAGAACCGTATCCGCAAGGTTGAGGTGCATATCGGTCAGAAGAATACGGCAGATTCGTCACAGCATCAGGAATAATCAGGTTCATACAATATAACTAAAGGCGCTCCTGCGAAGGGGCGCCTTTAGAATTTATGATCGTACAAATAGGTTTAAGAATTAAACCTCTATGGTAAATAACCATATGTAAATTAAGAAAGGTGTGATCACTCCATAGTTTTCCGCTCAAGGGTTGATTCTTTTTTTATAACATTCATTTCCGTAACGGTTTTGATATTAGGTGTTGTAACGATGCTTTGTAACGATGCTTCCTCCGATTATTGATAAGGAATAATCTTACTCATATAATATTCGTCCACCCATTCTCCGCCGATGTTCAAAGATTTCCTCTTCATGCCTTCAATCTCAAATCCACATTTCTTATACAGTGCGATCCCCCGTTCATTATGGGTCATGACAGTAAGCTCAAGGCGTACAATACCCGCAGTTCGTGCCCAAGCTTCCATCTCCTGAAATAATCCGCTGCCGATCCCCATTCCCTGATACTGCTGAAGGATACCAATAACAATGTAGGCACTATGTTTATTCCGCCTCACACTGCCGCCCCTGACCGATAAGTATCCTGCCAGCTCACCATTCACCTCTGCTCCGATCAATATCGAAGTTTCCGATGCGGTAAAGCTCTCAATCATTTCTTTGACCTGCTGCAGTCCGGTCTGACGTTCATCCGGCTCCAGCAGCATAAATGAAGACTCCCTGTCCAGAGTATGCTGCAGACTTAACAGTCCGGCAGCGTCCTCTGGAACGAGCTTCCGCAGTGTTACGATCATGGCCAGTTCCCCAATTCTCTTACACTACTCATTCATGTATTTCTTAAACAGCCGGCTCCCATTACCGTCATAACCTAGCCGGGTGTAGAACCGGTGAGCCTTCACTCTTTTTGCATTGCTCGAAAGCATGATCTTAAGCGCACCTCTGGATCCAGCCGTTTCTTCCGCATACCGCATCAGTTCGGTCCCATAGCCCTTCCCCCGTAGCTGCGGCGCTGTAACTACGCGTTCAATTACGGCTATGGGAGAATCACCGCATAACGCATCCATGCATAAATGAAGATGCAATGTACCAGCAATCTCACCCGCCACATCATACACGTACAGATAACTGTCCGGATTGCCCGCAATCTGGCTGATTCTTAAGGGGGATACATGGACATCCTGTTGATCCGGAAGCAGAATACGGTACAAAGCTTCAATCGCGGCGGCATCCTGCGGCAATGCTTCTCTGATCAAGGGTGCATTCTCCTTTGTCATTAAGATGAATTGTAAGGGTCACCTTCAACAGCGGCAAATCATCAGAACATTCCCATCCGGGTCTTTGAAATTGAACCAGTGATCATGCTCGATATCTGTGAGTAACTCTGCCCCGCTCGCCTTGACATAATCATAAGCAGCATCAATATCCTCAGTGTTCAAATGAAAGGAAGGTACTTTGAGCACGGATTCAGAAGTGAAAATTTTACTGTCCAGAACAATTCCGGGGCCCTGCATCGGCACCACATATAAATGTCCGAACAATACCTCACCATCTAGCGGAAGTCCCAATAAGCTGCAGTACCAGTTCTTTGACCTTTCAATGTCGCTGACAGGGATGAAGACGGCGCCAATCTGATTCAGAATCGGACTTGTCACAACGAGTATAGCCTCCTCTAAGAATTGCAGAATAGGGTTTACCACCTATATAATTCGATAAAATCTGCCAATTTCCTGCGTACTATTAGTGAAGCGGCAACGACTTATGTTGTAATCTTGGAAATTTTTGTTATGAATACTATTACCGCCAGGATTTACCTTGCTGATCGATGGCAACATTACAATCGGATAAATGAATAAAAATGCGACCCTTAGCAGGCAGGCACTCTTTTCCTCCTCTAAGCGGTCGCATTTTTTGCTTATTATTCTTCTACGTCCTCCTGGGTGTCCAAAGCGGCATCCAGCAGCTGATTAAAGAAATCATCGTCATTCTCCAGCAGAGTATCCACTTCCAGGAACTGTTCTTCACTTCCCGGCTCGCCGGCGAAGCTTAGACTGTAATCCCATTCGCTGCCGCGTTTGCTGAAAAAAGTGATCTCATACGGGAACTTATGCTGCTCAATGGTGAATACGGTTCTCCCGACAAAGCTTTTGTCTTCCTCGCGTTTCAGCTCTGCTTTGACAATTTCTACGTTCATTCTTTTTCCTACCTTTCATCAGTTCAATCTCACATCCCCAGTATACCATTGAAATATGGGCAATTTCCTCTCTTTACTGCGCAATTGACTTTTTTCATCCGGCGGTTAATAATTTAATACAATGCATATCTAGAACTAAAAATATACTAAATGGAGGAAAACCAATGATCGATTTTGCAGCAAAGCTTAGTAAGTATGCGGATTTGGCTGTTGAGATTGGAGTTAATGTCCAACCGGGACAGACTCTGGTCGTGAATGCACCGATTTCCGGAGCCGAGTTTGTCCGTCTGATTACTGCCAAAGCCTATGCCAAGGGAGCAAGTCTGGTCAAAGTAAACTGGAGTGATGAATTCGTCACCCGCCAGCAATTCGAGCATGCTGCTCCGGAAGTATTCACGAAAGCACCTACATGGTATGCCGGGGAAATGACCGAATTTGCCGAGAATGGTGCTGCTATCCTGAATGTTATCGCAGAAAACCCCGATGCACTCACAGGCATTGATCCTGAACGTATTGCCAATTTCCAAAAAACACGCGGTGCAGCACTTCAGAAATACCGTGAGCTGCAGATGTCCGATAAAGTTAGCTGGAGCATTGTGGCTATCCCGTCACAGGCCTGGGCTGACAAAGTGTTCCCGGATGTGCCGGCCGAAGAACGCGTGGAAAAGCTGTGGGAAGCCATTTTCCATACCGTGCGTTTAGACCGTGAAGACCCGGTAGCCGCCTGGCAGGAACATTTGGACACCCTGGAGCAGAAAGCCAATGTCCTTAACGCCAAGAAATATAAAAGTTTGCATTACATAGCACCCGGTACCGACCTCACTATCGAGCTCCCGGAAGGCCATCTGTGGGCACAGGGTGACAGCATCAACGCCAAGGGCCATTCCTTTGTCGCCAATATGCCGACAGAAGAAGTATTCACTGCACCGCTGAAGACAGGTGTTAACGGTACTGTAAGAGCTACCAAACCGCTCAGCTACGGCGGGAATATTATTGACGGCTTCTCAATTACCTTTGAGAACGGCCGCATCATCAGTGTAAGCGCCGAGCAAGGCCAGGATTCACTGGAATATCTGACCGGCCTGGATGAAGGTGCGAAATACCTGGGTGAAGTTGCCCTCGTACCGCATAAATCCCCGATCTCCGAATCGAACATCTTGTATTTTAATACCCTGTTTGATGAGAATGCCTCCAACCATCTGGCCATCGGCACAGCTTACGCTTTCTGTCTGGAAGGCGGCAAAGAAATGACCCAGGACGAGCTGACTGCACACGGTCTTAACACGAGCGTTACCCACGTTGACTTCATGATCGGATCGCCTGAGATGGATATCTACGGTGTTTCCGCAGACGGCTCGCAAGAACCCGTCTTCCTCAAAGGAAACTGGGCGTTT
>CAKMKL010000332.1 GCA_927443375.1 uncultured Paenibacillus sp.
AAGGGAAGCCCCGCTTTTAGGCCGATGAGATAGGTTATGGTCATTCCGGCAGTAGTGCCTGCAAAAGCCACAGCAACCAGCGCCGGGAAATCCAGCCTCCCAGTATAAGAAAGGAAGCCTGCAAAGGCCATTGTTGTCTCCACCGGAAGAGGGCACGTCATACTCAATCCGCTGGACCAGCATCGCTTTGTCTCCGAATCCCGATGTGGACAGCTCCCGGGAAGGAAGTTCTCTTAAATTAAGCGGAGCATACAATGTGCCTTCCCTTATCCAGCGGCGGCCGTCATAATAGGCAAGGCTCTCTCCCCGCCAGTAAACCGGGCGGCTGATAATGGCCGTAAATACGGGCGTTTTGCTGGAAGTCAGCGGCGCTCCAAGCTCCCCTTCCCCTGTTCCGTATCCTGTAGCTCCCACCGAAGGCTGCAGTTCTTTCGTCTGATTTAAGACCCCGCTTTCGCCCCATTGCTGCAATTGTGTCATCACCGTCTGCAGTGTAACGGGTGCAGCCGGACGGGGACCATACAGTTGTCCCCCAGTCCAGGCCGCTGCTGTCAGCAGTATGGCGGTTATCAGAGCACAGCCTCCCCAGCGGAAGTAAGGAAGCTCGCGTTTCTCCGTCCGCTCCTTGAGACGCAGCAATCCGCTGAGCCCCCGCATCCAAAGGATCAGCCCTGCCGTGACCAGTATATGACTTGTGGTATTTAAGCTGAATACCATATCCAGTACAAGCAGATAACCTACAGTTACTATCGTAAACAGGGACGTACTTCCCCTGTACAGCGCCAGCTGCTGCACGGAAGCAACCAGCAGGCCCCAGCCCAGTATCAGAATAAGCAGCCTGCTGTCCTCGCTTAGCTCCGACACCTGACCCGTGAAGAACAAAACCGTATCCTCCGGAATGCCCGCCGCGTAAGCCCCTAGCCATCCGGGACCCTCATGTTTGGCACATGCCCAGTACCAGGTCAGGCTGATCACCACAGACTGGACTGAAAATTGCAGTACACCGGGAACCCGGAAGCTGCCCCACAGGAGCAGCGCCCCTGCCGCAAGCATCAGAATCTCCAGCAGCTCCGCCGTGTCCGCCGTTTTCACCGACCGGTGCAAAGGCATCAGCCACTCCAGAAACATTCCCAGAATAGCCAAAGAGAACAACAAACGGTAAGACAGAGGAATGCTGCCTCCGTTTCCCATCTGACTGTTCTCCGCTTGTTGTTCCAGAACAGGCTGCTGTGCAGGCCCGGGCATTACCTGTACACTCTGCCCGTTTCGTTTACATCGCCCCGATGAAACGTCCGTCATTTCCGCGGCATTCATTAGCGGCCTACCCCAGAGTCGGTTTCCCCGGAAATTCATGAAGATCCGCCTCCTTATGCCCGTCTGGCGGAACCGGATGCAGGCAGTACATCTTGGCTCCGAGCCGGGCCAGGCTGCTCCCTATCGTTCCTGCAGTATGATGCTTATATTCCACTGCCGGGCCACTTAGAACAGCCGGATTGCGCAACATGTCTGCCGCAGCGGGAGCTGGCTGATCCCATACATAATACAGCTCTACTCTCACACCTTGTACAAGGAATCGGGCAAGCGTCCGGGCAGCCTCTTCCTCCAGCCGTCCGGTAATGACGGCGACAGTCATACCGGGAATCCAGCCCTTCGATGCATCCTCCAGCAGCCGGCTGAGGCTGCGCGTGCCGCTAGGCGTAATTTCGGTCAGCATATCCTGCACTCTGCCTGGAAGCTTCCCAAGCCCCTCATGTCTGGCCATCCCTTCCGGCCAGCCGCCGCTGAACAGCTGGACATAGGCTCCGCTGCGCTCTGCTGACAGCATCAGCCCCATTGCTGTGGATACAGCCCGTTCGAAGGCAGGCGCTGCCGTCCCCCGCTGGCTGCGCGGGGTCAGGGCGCTATAAGGAACCTCGTAATTCTCCGGGCTGTTGGCCAGCACAATGCAGGTCATGCGCCCTTCTTCCCGCTCCGGCACCCGGCTCTGCAGCGATCCCTTACGGGCGCTGTTCTTCCAGTGGATCCGGCTGAGCGGATCGCCCGGTGCATAATCACGGATATCTGCTGCTTCACCGCCGTTCCGGCCCCGCTTCAGCGACAGCGCATCTCCGGGCATGAGGAGGCTCTCCGGCAAAGTTCCGCCGATATAAAGCGGCTTTGGAAGGACTTTGAAGCTTGCCTTCCCTTCAGGACAGCACCCGCCTGTGAACAGTCCGGGCAGATCCCCCCAGCTCATTCTGCAGCCGTGAAGCTGATGAATGCCGCGCGGCATCTCATGAAGCTTATAGACATAATGGAAGGAGCGCCGAAAGCCCGGAAACAGCAATTCCTGATGCCAGCCGCCGCTCCAGTAATCAGTGATGATCATCCACGGAATCGGAAGCCAGGTGGTGAAGCTGACCTGCACCTCAACGTCCACATGATCCCCGGCTGCCGGGCGGGCAGGAGTCATGCTGCGGACGATCTTTACGCGGCGCGGCCCGCAAAGCTGCAGCAGGAAACCTCCTAACATCAAAAGTCCGCTGGCTGTCAGGAGGAACAGCAGGGAGGCTCCGCCCCGCCAGGCATATAACGAGGCAAGCACTGCAGTGACAGCAAGCATACGCAGCCACTGCCACACCATACTGCGGCTGTGAGGAAGAAGCCTTCCTGCTGCTGTGGAGAACTGGTCCTGCTGCTGCTTATTTCGGGTCTGCTCTATTAGTGATGAATAGGACAATGGGACAACCTTCCTTTGCGGTCATAGACTTGCTTCGCAGTATGTCTCCAGAGCTCGATGGAAACAGTACTACGAAGCCTACTGTTGTCTATTCTTCCCACGAAAAAGGGTACCCAAACCCCGCATATTCCCTTCTGTACTATGGATTCCTGCGATCAGCCCGCTTTGACCCGGCGTTCTCCCCCCGTCACCCGGGCCTCCAGCAGCGGATGTCCCGTAACCTCAAGCAACTCGCGCAAAGGGAGCCACAAGGATGAGCCAATCATTACTACATTGGATTGTCTGTATACGGTGGTGCCATCGTCCGAAGCCAGCGTCAGTCGTTTCTTGACCGCATCAGCGCTGACATGACGTCCGTTCCAGCTGATACTGCCGCTTCGGCTGGCTGCATTCCAGCTCACCTGTCCGCCCAGCCTTTCAACAACGGCCCGGAGCGGAACCATATATTGCCCTTCAATGATCCGGAATTCTCCCGGCTCAAGCTTCGCTTCCAGCATCCCCACTTCCAGCGCCAGCGGCTTGCCCGGTTCAAACAGTCCGGCATTCGGCAGAATATTGGAGGCAATCCAAGCCTTGGATGGTTTAGTGCGGTCTGACGCTGCAGCCGCAGCGGACACTCTGAACTGCACCGGTTCCTGCCCTGCATCCAGTACACCAAACGTGTATCCGGCAGCCTTGTATCTTGCGATAATCTCCGGCAGCGCCCTCGCACTTTCGGAATGGCCTGCCCCATCATGGAGCAGCAGAATAACGCTGGAAGCCTTCATCGAGGCCACCGATTGACGAAGGATCTCCGCTGCAGGCACTCCTTTGCGCTTGGAGTCCCCGCTGTCCACGGTCCAATCCGTGACGGTATATCCTGCTTCCTTCAGCAATTCAAAGTAGGTCGCATCAAAATGGCCGTAGGTTCCCCCCGGTGCACGGACAAGCTGCGGCCGGAGACCCGTTATGTCCCGCACCACTTCTTCTGTCTGCTTGATCTGGTTCCAGAATTCCGTGAATCCGCTATATAAATCATGGTAATTATGATTATAAGTATGATTACCGATGGCATGCCCCTGCTCCCAGATAGCATTGATCAGCTCGGGACGGCTCTTGGCCTGTTCTCCCAGCACAAAAAAGGTTGCCTTCACCCCCTGCTTGCGCAGGGTTTCCAGCACTGCAGGCGTCACATTACTGGGGCCGTCGTCAAAAGTGAGGTAGACCATCTTTTGCGATTTCTTCTGCTCTTCCTTTCGCTCCTTCTTCTGCACCAAGGGTACAATAGCTGCCGCAGGTTTCCCGGTTACAGCCGATACTTTGGCTGCATCATTCCCTGGTGTGCTGCGGCTTATCGGGACGAAAGGCGGCGTCACAGCCTGGGCAGGAACCGGGGATGCCTTAACCGGGCTCACAGCCGGCTCGGGCAAATCTTGCGTCGCGGCAGCCGGAAGATTATTCTTAGAGAGTACAGATATTACACTTACTATTATTGCCATAGCAAGCAACCCGCGGATGATTGTCCGGCGGATCAGTGTTCTTTTGCTAACCTTCATCTTCTCTACCTCCAGCATTCTATTGGCGCTTCAAACTTATTGGTAGATTGTATGAAGACAAGCTTCAAAATAGAATTAGGCATGCTGCCCTTGGAGAGTGACTTGGTTATGGAAATGCTGAAATGGATTCAGGAGTTATTCGCCAATTACGGATATAATGTACTGTTCTTTGGACTTTTGCTGGAGTTTGTAGCCTTGCCTTTTCCGGGGGAGACAACAATGGCCTTTGCAGGCTTCCTTTCTTATACTGGGAGGCTGGATTTCCCGGCGCTGGTTGCTGTGGCTTTTGCAGGCACTACTGCCGGAATGACCATAACCTATCTCATCGGCCTAAAAGCGGGGCTTCCCTT
>CAKMKL010000333.1 GCA_927443375.1 uncultured Paenibacillus sp.
CTTCGCGTACATCATCGGTATTCGGCTTAAAGGCCAGCCCCCAGATACCGATGACGGCGCCGCGCAGGCTGCCTAGCGATTCATGGAGCTTCGAGATGATCATGAACCGCTGGTCCTTGTTCACCTCAACCACCGATTTCAGCAACTTGAACTCATAATCGACGTTACCGGCGATCTGGATCAGCGCATTGGTATCTTTCGGGAAACAGGAGCCTCCATAACCGATGCCGGCCTGCAGGAATGAGGAGCCGATTCTTCGGTCCATTCCCATGCCTTCTGCCACCCTGGTTACATCAGCTCCCACTTTTTCGCAAATGTTGGCAATCTCGTTAATAAACGAAATTTTAGTTGCCAGGAATGCGTTTGAAGCATATTTAATCATTTCCGCACTGCGGATATCTGTTACGAAGACATTTTCCGTGAAGCCCTGATGAAGCTGACGCATGGTCGGCTCAAGCTGCGGATTATCGAGGCCGATAACGATCCGGTCCGGATGAAGGGTGTCGCGGATTGCAGAGCCTTCACGCAGGAACTCGGGAGCGGAGACAATATCGAAGGGATGATTCGTGTGGGAAGCGATGAGGTTGCGGATTTTTTCATTCGTGCCAACCGGAACAGTCGACTTGGTCATGATGATTTTGTAGCCTTCCATCGCCTGGGCAATCTCTGTAGCGGCTCCTTCGATATACCTTAAATCCGCTTCGCCACCCGGCAAAGAAGGTGTACCCACAGCCAGAATGACGATATCTGAGCGGCGAACCGATTCCTGAAGATCCGAAGAGAAGGATAATCTGCCCTCCCGGAGATTCATCTCAATCAGCGCCTCGATCCCCGGTTCATAGATGGGGGATTCCATCCGGTTAAGCTTGCTGATTTTTTCTTCATCCTTATCGACGCAGATGACATGATTCCCGTTAAGTGTAAAACATACGCCAGATACTAGACCGACATAGCCGGTACCGATAACTGCCAGCTTCATACAATCATCCTCCTTTTAGGAAATTAATGTAGGCTTGCTCTACATATTGCTTGAACTGCACCATAAACGCCTGCTCGTCGAATTTGCGGGCATGGCCCATGATTTGGCCGATATCCCATGGGTAGGACTCCACTTCGTGGATGGCCTTCAGTAAATCGTCAACTTCCTGGTTCTGAAAAAACACACCGTTGACGTATGGCACGATGGTATCCAGCGCGCCTCCGGCCTGATAAGCGATGACCGGTCTGCCTGCGGCATTTGCCTCCAGCGGCGTAATTCCGAAATCCTCTTCTCCCGGAAAAATAAATGCCCGGCACTGAGACATCAGGCCTGTTACCTCTCCATCTTCCAGCCGTCCGAGGAAGGATACATTGTCTTTGGCCATGCCCTCCAGCCGTTTGCGGTCCGGTCCGTCACCGACGATATAGAGCTTAAGACCATTGCGGTTAAAGGCCTCCACGGCGAGATCGATCCGCTTGTAGGAAACAAGACGGGAAACAATCAGGTAATAATCGCCGATGGAACTCGAGCTTGTGAACCGGGCGGTGTTGATCGGCGGGAAAATCACATCGGCATCCCGGTGATAATAGTTCTGAATCCGCTTCTTCACTACGGAAGAGTTGGCTACGAACTGGTTCACATTTTTGGATGTCCGCTGGTCCCAGGATTTGAGCCGCTGCATGTAGACCTTCAGCAGTCTTTTGAACAATCCGGAGTTCGATTGCCGCTCCATGTAAGTGTCATAATCCCACGCAAAGCGCATTGGCGTATGGCAGTAGCATAGATGAAACGTCGATTCGGGCACCTGAATGCTTTTCATAAAAGCACTGCTGGAACTCAGGACAATATCATATCCGCGAAAGTCCAGATCTCGGATGGCCATAGGATAAAGCGGCAGCACCCCTTTGAAATTGGTCTTCACTCCCGGGATTTTTTGCAGCCAGGAGGCCCGGATATCCGCATCTTTGAGGTTGTCGGTCAGGCGGCTTCCGTTAAAAACCGTCGTGAAGATCGGGGCATCCGGATACATGTGGTGGAAAACTTCCACTACTCTTTCCGCCCCGCCCATTTGGATTAAGTAATCGTGCGCTATCGCTATTTTCATGTGAATCATCCTCAAAGTTTTATGGAGCAGCATCATCAAGTAGTGATTGTATGGATGCAGGCGGTTGTTGTTACGCTTTGGCTTGAGTTCGGGAATCTATTAGGTCGCTGCCAGCAAACCTTTGTAGTAGTCAACGATGTCCTTGACTGTATTCTCGATGACGAAGTGCTCTTTCACCCGCTTCATTCCACTATCCGCCATCCGTCTGCGCTCTTCGGGATGGTCCAGCATCCAGGTGATTGAATCTGCGAGTACCTTAGCGTCTCCAGGCTGGATCAGCAGCCCCGTTACACCGGGTACTACAATCTCTACCGGTCCGCCTTCATTGGAGGCGATCACCGGCAGTCCAGCCGCCATGCCTTCGACGATAACCTGGCCAAATGGCTCGGGGGTGATCGACGTGTGTATCAGCAAATCAGCTTTATTCATCAGGCCTTGTATGTCATCCACATGGCCCAGCAGACTGACATTGCTCAGATCATCCTGCTGCATCTTGCGGATTAACTCCTGTTTGTATTCTTCTTCTCCGAAAAGCGCGTCACCGGCCAGCCAGAACTTAACCCGGCTATCCTGTTTAAAAGCCTTCGCTGCTTCCAGCACGACATGCTGGCCTTTCCAGTGTGCCAGCCGCCCTACCAGGAGCACGTTGAAATCCTTCTGATCCCGTTTGCCGATTCCTTCGCCGATCGCTTTGGCAAAAGCGGAATAGACGACGAGGGTTTTTTTGGTGCGGGGCAGTTCCAGCGCATTCAGCGTAGAGTGTGAGTTGGCGATTACACCGTTCGGGAGCAGGCGTGACAGAAGCCGGATAGCCTTGGCAACAACCGGCTTCAGATACGGGGCTCCGATATGATCCCGGATATGCCAGATGAGGGGCACTCCTGCTTTTTTGGCGGCAACTGCGCCGTAAAAGGCTGACTTCAGGGAATTGGTATGCACACAATCCACTTTCTCCTGCTTGAGCAGCGGTGCCAGCTTGCTTCCGTAAGCCAGCAGCTTAATGGCTGCTGCCGGAGCGCCGAGGTTGACGGCGTTTCTGCCGCGGCTGCGGATGCTCTCATCCAGCGGGATAATGCGGACATCGATCCCTCTCTCGCGGAGCCGTTCAGCAAGTGTTCCTTCTTCCGCCAAAATTACCAGCGGTTCGATCTGTTCACCGATATTAGTAAGAATGTTGAAAAGAGCAACCTCTCCGCCGCTCCACTTCGCGGTGTGATCAATATAAGCGACTTTTAGCATCCTGCGGCCACACCCTTTCCCAAAGTTTCGAGGAATACGGATTCCACTCGGTCACCCACATGCTCCCAGGTGTATTTCTCCAGCACATGATCCCGGCATTCATCGCGGCTTGGCAGCAGCTTGCGGTTACTTAGCATATGAATCATGCCTTCCGCCATATCATCGCTGGCCGCACTCTTGAACAACAGCTCCGGGCGGAAGCCCTGCAGAATTTCTTTGTTGCCGCCTACTGGCGTAGCCATTACGGGAAGACCGGAAGCAAGTGCTTCAACGGTGATCAGGCCGAAGCCTTCCAGCGCCTGTGAAGGAACCACGAACATATCGGCTGCCTGATAATAGGAGGCCAGCTGATGGTCGGGAATGTATCCGAGCAGCCGGACCTTGTTGCCAAGGCCGTAATCGGCGATTTTTTCTTCCAGCTCCGCGCGCAGCGGCCCTTTGCCGCCGATCAGCAGAATCGCATTCGGGAAGCGTTCAGTGACCTGCTTCCAGGCATCCAGCAGCTGGAGCAGACCCATACGGTTCATCAGCCGCCGTACGGTCAGGACTGTCGTTGCCCCCTCCGGCAGATTCAGCGTCCGCCGTACGGCCAGACGGTTACTTGCCGGAACAAAGCGTTCCACATTCGCTGCGCCCGGGATGACGATGATCTTGTGCAGCGGTACGCCGTGCAGCGTATGCAGCATGTCACGGAAGTACTCGCTGAGAACGATGAATTTATCCGCCAGCTTATAGGCTTTGCGTTCAATCGATTTGGCAATGGTCGTCTTGACCCGGTGCTTGATGCCCTGCCCTTCGATCTTCATCTCTTCATTCCACGGACCGTGAAAGGTCATGATCACCGGAATGCCCCGCTTCTTTGCTTCCATCGCCGGTCCAACGCCGTATGGGGCAAAATGCGAGTATAGGATATCAATACGCCCGCTGCCGTTTCCCATCAGATCCGCTGCTTTGCGCTGGAAGGCATCCTTGCGCTTCCAGATGGTCTCTTTGGGGTCGCCGGCGTTATGGATAATCAGTTCTTTAGGGGTGGAGGGCGTCTCCTGGCTGCAGATCAGCGCATGTACCTGATTGCGTGAGGAGAGCTGCTCGCATACGGATTTGAAATACGTATTGAGCCCGCCGGGCTGGAGCGATGGCCAACTGAGGCCGGTCGTCATGATATTGAGTCCGTCACTGTACGGCATAGCTTCGCTCCCCTTTCTTTTCTTTCTCCGCCTGGCCCTGTGCGTTGTGCCGGGCCAGCTTGCTGGAGCTTGTTAATTCGTAATGCTTGAAGCCGACCATGAATTCATACATCACCCAGAATACGGATACCGCGAATCCCGAAATGCCTTTTTTGAACAAACCGTGCAGGAAATATTTCTGCAGGAACCGTGCCGGAGGCCGCAGCAGCAGATTTATCAGCTTAAACGGCTTCCCGCTGGCAAAAGCGCTTTGCGCTTCCAGATCGGTGTATTTGTTAAAGCGGGCTACATGGTCATTGATGCTCCGGAAGCCTTGGTGCCAGAGAATTCCGTTCAGGCGGACTGTCCGCTCTTCCTCAACCTCCGGCATTTCATGCACCAGGGAGTTGCGGATGCCGTACTCCTTGCGGTTGTACAGACGCACCAGGTATTCTCCTTTGTCCAGCCATCTGCCCAGGAAATCACCGATCCGGTAAAGCGAGTACGCTACAGCCCTGTCCGTCAGGGCCGGCTTACGCTGCAGAATATCCTGGGCCAGCTCATCGCTGACCACTTCATCGGTATCAATCAGGAAGACCCAATCATGGACGGCGCGTTCCACCCCGAATTCCCTTTGTTTGGCATATCCGGGCCATGGGTTGACGTACACCCGGCAGTCCAGGCTTTCGGCCAGCTGCACCGTCCCGTCTTTACTCCCTCCGTCGATTACAACCACCTCATCGGCGAATAGTCGGCAGGACTGAATTGCTTTGGATATGCGAACTTCGTCATCCTGAGCAATGATGACAGCCGAGATCGGGTAACTGCCCGGGCTGCCAAGCACGCTTGTCACTGAATCCATGAAGGTCTCCTCCTTTGCGTTTTATGTGCGGTATCCCTCGTCATTCCAAGGAAGGTTTGGGCTTCCGATCGCTGTTGTTTTCTAATTTCTTCATTAGGCTGCTGTCAGCAGTTGAAATTAGAAAACAAAGGCGAACGCTAACGCTTCTACAGCTCCAAACTCCCTTTCCATTTCTCTGATACCGCACATTTGATTGTTTGCAGCTAAGTTGCTAGCATCGTGTCCTCTGCTCGCTTTTTTATTAATTTCTTAACTGCTTGTATCCATAGGTTTTTTGCGGATATAGGAATTCATCGTCGTCTTCATCCACTGAATGTCATCCCCGTTAATCAACAGGCGGGGCAGTTTAACCTTCAGGTTATATCTGATATTAAGAATGATGAACAAGAAGCGAAGCACTGAAGAGGAGAGCATCGCTACCCCTGCTCCGAACAATCCGAACTTCGGCACCAGCAGGAAGAGCAGCGGGATCACCAGGATCAGACCAACCCCCTGAAGGATGGAAACAAACTTCGGTTTGCCGAGCGCCATAAACACCTGAGCCAGAATCAGTGTGCCTCCGCTGATCGTTACTTCCAGCAGCAGCAGCCGGAACACAGTCAGTGCTGTGTTGAAATCCTTGCCGTACAGCAGCGGAATTACGAAAGGGGCTACCAGCATCAGGAACAGCGCACCGAGCAGGGTGCAGGTGGTGCTGATCCGGAAAGCCTTGAAGGTCAGCGCAACCGCCTCATCCTTCGACAGCTCGGAAGCTTTCGGGAACAGCACCACTGTGATCGAATTTGAGAAGAAGTTAACCATCCGCGACAGGCTCACCGCGACCGCATACAGCCCCAGATCTGCTGGCCGCAGCAGGCCGGCGATAATGATCTGGTCAATATAGTAGGAGAACTGGCCGAGCAGGTCATTGCCGTAAGAGCCGAGCCCGTAGGTGAACAATCTTTTGAAATTCAGGTAAGTATCTTTCATCTTTACCTTGTAGGTGCGGAGCAGCGAGATCGTCATCCAGATGAACAGCGGAACTGACGGAACCAGATAGGCCAGTGCGGTAGTAAATGGATTCATGCTGCCCGTAAGGATCAGGATCCCGATCGCTGCAAGCGTCAAAAGCGGAATCAGATAACGCAGCAGGTTGAAGGTTTTGTAATCCCCTCTGAATTGAAATGCTGCATTATTAACCTGTGAGAGCACAATCAGCGGGCATAGGATCATTGACACCTGAGCAAACAGGACAACGTCCGGGCTAAAGGATTTCAGCCAGTACGGCAAGACCAGAATACCTACCATCGTTGCTGCCACCCCGAACCCGAGTCCGATTAACAGCGCCACCCGGTACAGCACTCCGGCTTCATCCGGGTTCTTCTTAGCGTTGTAGATCAGCGCCGAGGGAATACCGAAACTCATACTGAACGCCAGAAACTGCGACCAGTTCACCATAGCCGTCTGTTCCCCGCGGCCTGTCGGGCCTAAATAGCGGGCAGTCAGCACACCGGTCAGCATATTGACCAGCAGGATCAGAATGCTGACCATCATCGTTTTTACGGCGGCAGAGCTGTTGTTCTTGCTCTTCGTAAAGCTCTTGAGCGAGGACCAGACTGTGCTAGTGGGAAGTGATTTCGCGTTCAACTGCTGCATGTGGTGTCCCCTTCTTTCTGCTCTCAATAATCTCTTTAGCGCCAAGGCCCAGGCCAATCAGCATCCAGATCAGATATCCTTTTAGTCCGGGGAAGCCGTTGTCCGAAACCAGGCTGACTACCGCTCCCGTCCATGCGGCCAGCGACAGCCTGGCATAAGGCTGGAGACTGTCTTTGCTGGTTACCCGGCTGACAATTTGTTTAATCACTGCGCCGAGTGCACCGAAGAAGAACAAAGCACCTAATACTCCGAAGGTAAGCAGCAATGCGATAAACCCGTTATCCATATTGCCGTATTCCCCGAGTTCTCCTCCGTTGCCGATCTTAGTTCCTTGCCCTACACTGCCGATCCCCTGACCCACCGGATTGGATGCGACCATCGGCAGCATGTTCTGCCAGAGGCTGAGCCGTTCGTTATAGGAGTGGTCTTCCTGCACAGAGGTCAGTGTCTCCATGCGGGCGACCAGCCCCTCTGCACCCGGAAGCTTCGGTACGATCCAGAACAGCGCTGCTGCTACAAAGGCCAGCTGGAGCAGTGCCTTCCACTTGCCCTTTGAAGGTGAGGAGCCGATGTAGACCAGCAGCATCACCAGCATCACCAGCCACGCGGAGCGGACCAATGTAGTCAGCAGGCAGATCACTACGAGCAGTACACCGATCCAGCGCAGCGTGCCTTGCCATCTCTTCTCCAGAATCATCGGCACCAGTGCGAACACCAGGAAGGTTGCAGCCGGCCCGGGTGAATTCAGTGTGGAGAAGACCCGGATTTCCAAAGGATACGGAGTTCCGATGGACATCATATCGGCGTTCCGCATCCAGAAGGCATCCCAAGGCGGAACGGTCAGATATTGAACGATTCCGTAAACGGCGACCAGCACTGCTATGTTGGCAAAAGAGTGCAGCAGCCGGTCAATATCCTTCGGATTGAACCGCGTGACTGCAAAGAATGGAATCAGCAGCAGCGGTACGATGTAATTCGCCAGATCGTACACTGAACCTATGCCGTTCTTGGCCAGGCCGATCAGTGCACCGTAGGCCAAGGCTACCGAGAACAGCAGGATGATCCGGGTGGAGGATTTGCGGATCCGGTGAATCTCCCTGAGTACCGGTATCGCAAGCAGTGCGCCCGTCAACAGCGGTGCCAGACTGAGGAGTGATACGGAATGGTACACACCCTCCGACCAGTCAGCGATACGCCTCAGCTCCGGAGCCACCGCCCATACGAGCAGTGTATAGGTGAGCAGCTGCTTCGGCTTCACCAGCGCCAGCAGGAAGGCGGGAAAGAGAATCCCCGCCAGAACCACGCCCTGCAGGCTGTTGGAAGCACTGAGTTTCGCACTGGCGAACCCGATCATCAGCGGAAGGCCAAGGCATATGGCACATATCAGCGCCATCACCGCACCCGATCTTACCGCTGTCAGGGATGGCAGCGTCATGCTGCTTTCATTCTGGTCCGTCATCTTCTTTTCCCACCTCCGCTCCGGTCATTCATTCAAGACTGCTGCCCTTCACTTTATCCTTTTTGCGCAGCTCTTTGAGCAGCAGGACCAGGAATTGGGCATCGTCCACAAGATATCTTTTCCAAAGCCGTCCCGGCTCCTGGCTGAGCCGCCAGAACCATTCGAGCCCTGTCTTTTGCATAAAGTTCGGCGCCCGCTTTACCGAACCGGAGAGAAAATCGAAGGTAGCGCCCACGCCGATCGAGATCGGCGCCTGATAAGAGGTGTAATGGCGGTAAATCCATTTCTCCTGCTTCGGCGCACCTACACCGACAAATACGATATCCGGCCGGCTGTCTGTCAGCATCTGGATGATCCGCTGGTTCTCCTCTTCGTTATGCTCGAAGCCATAGGAAGGGGAATAGCAGCCGACGATGTTCATACCCGGATAGGCCGCTTTTAGATTCTGAGTAGCCCGCTCCGGTACACCTTCTGCTGAGCCCAGGAAGAACAAACGGTATTTCCTCTGCTCAAAGGCATTGCCCAGACGACTGAAGAGATCCGCGCCGGATACTTTTTGCTTCAGCGGTTTGCCGAGCATTTTGGAAGCCCAGATCAGCGGCATTCCGTCCGCGACTACAGCGCCTGCTTCGGAATAAACGGTCTGGAACTCTTTGTCCTTACGGAGCTTGATCACATGATCGACGTTGCAGGTCAGGATGTAGGACTGGTTCCTTTCCTGAATCGTTTTGTCGATATATTCAAGCAAATCCATGAAATCATAATTATCGAAATTGACATCGAACATGTTAACTTGGTTCATCGTATCACTTCTTTTTGTGGGGAGTCGGCCTACTGTGAAGATCGATACAGGCAGTTCAGGTACCAACAGAACGGAATAATGGATTGGACCGTCGACAGCGTGTTGTCGGAGAAAGAATAAATAAGAAACGCTGCTATAAAGAGCAGATAGTAAGGTTTGACCGGCGGTGCCAAAGCTCTGTAAACCAGAAGAAACACAGCCAATAAGGAAAGCAGCAGCAGTATAGCGCCGATATACCCTCCATCGAAGTAAAACCGGATGTACTCATTATGCGGAACAACAAAGCCTTTATAGAGCGTCCCGTCATTCGCGACCGTAACTGCTCCCAGTCCTCTTCCTGACCAAGGGGAATCTGCCACTTTATTCAGGAAGTACTCCCAGGCCTCCGCCCGCCCCGACAGGTCAACCCCCGTTTCAGTTGTCCGTTCAAAGGAACGCTTCTTGATGTTATCCAGCTGCAGATAAACTGCCGAGAAGATCAACATCACTGAACATAGCAGTGGAATCAGATACTGCGTTTTGCCTTTTAAGTACTGGCGTGAGATGTCGTAGAAATAATAGAGAATCATCAGCACCAGGGCTAATATAGGTCCGCGCGTTCCTGTTCCGATCAGAATCAGAAAGTTCAGCGCCAGCATGATGTAGAAATAACGGACATGCTGCGGACTGCGTTTTATCTCAATAAATGAGATGCCTATACCCATGAAGGCCAGCATCGCCAAATGCGCCGGAATGTTCGCCCCCTGTATCCGTACAGCGCCCGTGAACTCGATGTCGAGAAAAGCATGCAGGTGAGCTACCTGCAGCAGCACTCCCGCCAGCACACTGACCAGCGGCAGCATGGCGATGATGCGGATTTGCTTCTCGGCCACCTCTTTCTTCCAGTTGATCAGGAGAAATATGAAGGGAAGCGATAATCCGATAAAGGCTTTTACGGCAATCGAGGAACTCATCTCCGGCAGCCAGATGGAGAAGCCGAAGGTGATAAATACCAGTCCCAACATGGCCCATAGGGGAGGACTAAGCTTGAACTTCAGTCCGTTTACCAGAATGCAGGGCACCAGAAGCACCAGGATCACCAGCTTGTAGAGCGAGAGGATTTCAATCCCGAACATGCTGCCGTCGTAGAGAAAATTGATGGAGATGGCCGTCGTCAGCAGAACGAAATAACTGATCAGCTCGGGTCGTGAAATGGAGACAACCAGCAAAATAATCAGGAGTACGGCCGCTACCGCAATTGCCGGCTGGTAAATGACCGCTGTCCCCAGGAACAGTGCGGACACGAGGTAGAGCATTCCGTATGGCAAAGCGTTCATTTTGGAGCCCCACTCAAAATTAGTCATTGTCTTCCCTCACCCCGCTGCAGATTCCCTCTTCCGGTTCCAGAACATATGAAGAGTTCCACGAATACTCTCCAGCCGGCACTTGTTCAAAAGCTTTCTGCCCTGGCTTCTGGATAGTACCGAATCCGCCAGGATATACACTACTTTGGCGGCTGTCTTTCCGAGCAGGAGCAGATTACCTTTTACCCCTTCGCTTTTCATGGCGTTGGAGATGCCTTGACTGTAATACCTTTTCATAATCCAATCTTCTGTCAGGCGCCCTGCCGCTACGAAATGCTCAACAGCCATCTGCGGATGATAAAGGATGGTGTGCCCTTCTTTCTGCAGTTGGCTGAACAGCCACGTCTCTTCACCGGAGATAAGGGAATCCCCTTTTCTTCCGAGATCCAGCGGGAACAGGCTAATGTTGAACGCGGGTTTGCGCATCGCCATATTGGCTCCGCAAGGATGCAGCCTCTTCGGGTATTCCCTGACCTTGCCGCCCAGATCAACGATAGTGTACGGCAGCTCGAACGGCTTAATCAGCCAGTCCGGGCGCTTGCTTTCGAAGATAGGGGCGACTTTTCCGCCCATGGCCATGACTTCCGGCCTTTCATCAAATGTACTGATGATTGTGGTAATCCAATTCCGGCAAGGTATCGCGTCATCATCGAGAAAGGCAATGATTTGCGATTTGGAAGCCAGAATCCCTGTATTCCGGGCCGCCGACAAACCCTGTACCGGCTCCAGAAGATAACGGATATCCATCTCTGCACCATGAGCCTCAATAAAGCCTTTAATGGCGGCTGCCGAGTCATCCGTGGAGCTGTTATCCACCACAATGATCTCAGCCTCCTGCAGGTTCTCCAGTGTAATTAGGGACTGGAGCGTCTTAACCAGTAAAGCCGACCTGTTATAAGTGCAGATAATAATGGAAATCTTAGGGACGTGTCCGTACTCAATCATCGGCTATCACCCAATTCCCATAATTTTAATAAGCGTCTTTGGAACCGAGCAGCATCAGTCCGGTTTTAAAAATGATCTTGAGATCCAGCATCGTGCTGCGGATATGGATATAAGTCAGATCCAGCTGCACCATTTCGTCGAAACCGACACTGTTTCTGGCGTTAACCTGCCAGTATCCTGTGCATCCCGGTGTAACCAGCAGCCGCTGCTTGTCGTAATCCGTATACTGCGCCACCTCTTCAACGAGCGGAGGACGGGGACCAACAAGACTCATATGGCCCATCAGCACGTTCCAGAGCTGAGGCAGTTCATCGATACTAGTCTTGCGCAGGAATCTTCCGATCCGTGTGATGCGGGGATCATTTTTGATCTTGAACATTGCCCCGCTCACTTCGTTATAAGCCATCAGATTCGCTTTCAGCTCCTCGGCATTGGAAACCATGGATCTGAACTTATACATGGGAAACAGCTTTTCGTCTTTACCTACCCGGTTTTGCCGGAAGAACACTTTGCCTTTGGGGTCTTCCAGCTTGATCAGGATGGCCACAAGAGCGAAGAGCGGCAGTAGTACGAGAAGGCCAAGAGCGGAGAAAAAAACGTCGATAATCCGCTTCATTACCAGATAGGAATCCATTTCTTTACTTCCTTCTTTGGCATGCAGCATGTAAAGTTTCGGCAGGACGGCCTCATAGTCTTCCGGCAGTTTTTGCATGCTCATTTCTCCTCATTCCTCCTAATTGTTTAGGTACAAATTTGGTGTAAAGCAGACACAAGATGGATTAGCTGCTAATAGTGATTTGTCCGGCTTTGCTGAGCCATTCCGCCATCGCATCCATCACCGGATAGCGCAGGTCGTCGCTCTGAAGTGCAAATTCCAGCGTAGTCAAAATGTAACCGAGCCGTTCGCCGACATCGTATCTCGTACCATCAAAGTTGTAGGCATATACCCGTTCACTCTGATTCAGCTTCTGGATTGCATCCGTGAGCTGGATTTCGCCTCCGGCACCCTTTTCCTGCAGGTCCAGATACTTAAAGATTTTTGGAGTAAATACGTAGCGTCCCATAATCGCCAGATTGGATGGTGCTGTACCCAGCGCCGGCTTTTCAACAAAGTTATTAACCCTGTAGAGCCGTCCGTCCTGAAGATCCGGTTCGATAATCCCGTAGCGGTTGGTGAATTCATCCGGAATTTCCTGTACCCCGATCACCGAATTTTGTGTTTCTTCGTATTGATCGATCAGCTGCTTGAGGCATGGCGTTTTTCCGGTTACGATATCATCCCCCAGCATTACGCCGAAAGGCTCGTCTCCGATAAACCGTCTTGCACACCAAACCGCATGTCCGAGACCCTTTGGTTCTTTTTGCCGGATATAATGTATTTCCACTTTAGAGGAACGTTGAACTTCTTTAAGCAGTTCCAGCTTGCCGTCTTCCAGCAGGCGGGACTCCAGTTCGAAGGCGTTGTCGAAGTGATCCTCGATCGCCCGCTTCCCCTTACCGGTAACGATAATGATGTCCTCGATACCGGAAGCAATAGCTTCTTCCACGATATACTGAATGGTCGGTTTGTTGATGATTGGAAGCATTTCCTTAGGCATGGCCTTTGTCGCAGGCAGGAAGCGCGTTCCTAGCCCTGCCGCAGGGATAATTACCTTCTTTACCTTTTTCATCGCACTTACCTCCTATAAAGTTTGGTGGGATATGTTTGAAAACTCTATTTGGCCTGATTCATGGCGATGCCAAGAATTTTTGAACCAGTCTGTTCCATGAGCACCTTCAGCTTGCGGACTGCTTCACGTTTGGTCTTCCCGTGTCTTGCTACAAGGATTACACCATCGGATAGCGGAGCCAGAATCCGTGCATCACTGAATTCTACCGCCGGCGGAGAGTCAAGCAGGATCAGATCGAAGCTTGCCTTCAGCTCATCCACCAGAGCGGCCATTTTGTCGCTGCCGAGCAGATCCGGAGGACTGATCCGGGTAATACCTGCTGGAATAACCGCCAGATTGGCAAGGTTCCCGTAGACGGCAATATCCTTGGCTTCCTCCTGTCCGCTTAAGTAAGCGGCAAGCCCCTGGCTGCCTTCCACCTCGAATACGTTATGAAGTCCGGGGTGGCGCAGGTTGCAGTCAACAACAGCGACTCTTTTGCCGTCCTGGACAAAAGAAACAGCGAGGTTGGACAGGATCGTCGTCTTGCCTTCTCCTCCTTCGGCTGAAGTGAAGAGTAGCACCTGTCCGCCGCTCCCGCCAGCCAGCCCAAGCTGGCGGATATAGGTGCGAAGCGAGCGGAAGGATTCAGAGACATGCGAAGACGGGTTCAGGTCCGCAATTAAACTTTTATTCGGCCGTAACATAAGCGCCCTCCCCTACTCTTGCATTAGCGTTTGCCGCTTTGCCGAGATCGCGTTTGCGGATCGTCGGGATGCTGGCAATGACCGGCAGTCCCAGATCGAATTCGGCTTCCTTCTCGGTGCGGAGTGTTCCATTGAGTGTTTCCAGCAGCAGGATAATCCCGATTGCGGCCATCAATGAGACAACAAAACTGATAATCAGGTTCATTGCAAAACTGCCGTTTGTTGCCGCCGGTACATCAGCCGGATCAGCCGGAGTCAGGAATGTTACATTATCCAGCTTCATGAGCGATGGCAGGCTGCGGATGAAGCTTTGCGAAACCGCGTTTACAATATTTGCCGCCTTACTGTAACTTTCATCTTCTACACTGAGATTGATGACCTGGCTTTTCTCGGAGGTCTTTACCTGCAGCTTCGCAGCCAGCTGATCTTCCGTAAGGCCAAATTCCGGATGGTCGGCTACAACACTCTTCATAATCGTGGGGGACTTCATAATCTCCTTGTAGCTCTCGATGAGGTTAAGGCTGAAGTTCAAGTTGTTGAGATTATTGCTCTCGGGTACATTTGCAGTATTGTTGACCAGCAGTTGTCCGGAGGCGGAGTAGACGGGTACAACGAAGTTCTTGCTGATGTAGAAGGTGGTAGCACAGGAGATTAATACAAACACCGTTATCAACCACAACCTCTTCTTAATCAGGTTAATGTAATCTAAAATCGTCTTATCCACAGTAACCCTCCTTCCGCATTAGTTGCATTCTGAAAGCAATCATGAAAGTTTCAGATATCTTGCTTTAATTCTATCAAGCGGTACGAGTTGCCACATGGCTCCTACCATTACTTTAATCTTCACTTTCGTGTGAGTCGGTTTGGTCCGTAAGTGGGGCATCATGGTATACTTTTGTACCACATCGCTGGTAAATTATATCAATAGATGGAAGCTAAGCCGACGCAGGCCGTTATTTCATTAATAAAACCTTTAAATCCCTATACATCACTGTGTTAGATTCAGGAAGATTTGGACACAAAAAAACACGGACATCCGTGTCCGTGTTCCAACATTTCATGAATGATTATAAAATCCTGTTAATCATAAGACATTTCGTACTTGGTCAGCCCTACCGCGTTAGCGTACAGCGCCGCCTGCGTCCGGTCAGCCACCTGCAGCTTTGCGAGAATCTGGCTCACATGTTTCTTGACCGTAAATTCACTGATGAACAGGCGCGTAGCAATATCCTTATTGCAGGCACCTTGGCCAAGTTCAATCAGCACTTCCTTCTCCTTCGGAGTCAATTCGTCCGTCGGGCTGCTGCCGCTCATCCGCATTTTATCTTCCATTAATCCGGGATCATAATACTTCCGGCCCTTATGGACCAGCTGGATCGCGAACAGCAATTCTTCCGGCAGTGCTTCCTTCAGCACATAGCCGTCAACCAGGACTTCTTCCGCTTTGAGGAAGTCCTCTCTGCTTGCCGAAGAGGTCAGCAGAATAAATTTGCTGCTCAGCCCGCGGGCACGCGCAGCCTTGATTACATCCAAACCCGACTCATCAGCTAGCCTCAGATCAATCAGCACAAGATCAGGCTGTGTCTCCTCAATCACAAGAAGAGCTTCCTGGCCATTCGTTGCTTCGCCTGCAAAATGCAGATTAGGCTGCATGGAAATGACTGCTGCCAATCCTCTTCTCACCAAAGGGTGATCATCAACAATGACGATATTCACTTGAACGACCTCCTGCCTAAAGTTTATGCATTTTTTAATTCAGCCACACCGACAGGTATTGAAATTAATATCTTGGTTCCTGCATTCTCGCTGCTCGATAACTGGAAATCTCCGCCTAAAGACTGAGCCAGATACTGCATATTCTTCATGCCAAGTCCGCTGGTAGTATCCTCAGACGTTGTCCACAGCAGATCAGTATCAAAACCGACGCCATCGTCCACAATCGAAAGTCTGATCCATTTGGGCTTGAGGGACAGTTCGACATCCACCCTGCTGGCCGCACCATGACGTATGGCGTTGCCTGTCGCTTCAGAAATAATCCGGAAGAGAGCCTTGTGGTAAGGATAAGGGAGACTGAAATCATCACCCGTTATTTTCAATTCAATTTCCACATCGTTTAACCTGGATAAGCTCTTAAGATGCGATCTCACCATGCCAAGCCACGTAGGTCCGCCGCTTTTCTTGGAGCTGAGACTGTAGATCGTAATCCGCAGCTCTTTGGCAACCTTGGTCGCTGAATCATGAATGAGGTCAATCTGCTCCTCCAGTTCGGACTCGGACATTTTACGCCAGGTCTGTTTCAGAGAGTGGGTTGCGTACACAATGCCGAAAAGGCTCTGCGATACGCTGTCATGCATTTCATCCGCTATCCGGTTCTGTTCATTCGTGATGATCAGCCGATTTTCGATGACACCCAGTTCATGGCGCTCAAGAATAATTGCGCTAAGCTCCGACAGAAACATAAGCTGCTGAATATACCATCTGCGGCCCTCAAGACCTTCCGATGATTCCAGCTTCACGCCAATCATGCCGACAAATCGGGTGCTCATTCTTACCGGCATCAGCAAAAAGTCGCCAAGGCCAGGCAGACTCTTGAACACCGGCTCACGCTGCAGTCTCCACTCGTGTTCATGCTTTTCCAGCTCTGTGAACAAAAAACGTTCTTCTTCATGCTGCCAGCCGGTCTGCCGGCTCTGGGGAGCGGGTTCACCACTTTTTTTGGCGAACCAGAACAAGGCCTTATCCAACTTAGTAAGCTTCACCACATAGTCTGTGATGACCTGCCCGATGTTCATGAAGTCATGCTGGCTGGAGGTTTCCACGATATGATAGAGCGATTTAATATGCTCCATGGTTTCGTTGGTCCGCGCGTTTGCTTCTTCCCGCTGCCGCTTGATCCTGTTAACCATTTGCATAACTATAACCGTAAGTACCAGGGCTAGAAACAGGTTTCCGTTCTGAAGCACTGCATCTGTTAAAGATTTGCCCTCAGAATTCAAAAAAACGTAACAAAATGTAGTCAATATGCCAATATAACTCAGAAGCAGACTCCACCTGAAATAAAATGACAAGGAGCCCGCCGCAATTAAAACAGGATTCACTATATAGAGCTTGAAGGAGCTCTCAAAGCCGCCAGTCAGTAAAGTCAATGCAATAACGCCCGCCATCTCTATACTAACTACCAGCATAAGAACCCGTGGTCTGGCCCGGAGCCTCCGGTAGTAGATCGTGAACACTGGAGCAATCATAAAGAGTGCAATGATTAATAGGGATTTATGAAGTACGGAAGGCCCCGTGTGGTCCAGGAGGTACATAAGCGATGTGAGGGACAAAGAGAAATATCTGTAAAAAGCAATCATTCTGTCTTCCGCGGTTGTTTTAATTTTCATCCCACCACCCTATTCTCCACCTTTTTTGGAAAATGCGAGCTTATCAAAGCTTTGTTTAAAAGCATCATACATGAGAAAAATCACAATAACAAGTTTCAACATTTACTGATAGCGTTTTCTTTTCAAAAAAAATAACAGAATGTCCACCTTTTTTTTCTAAGTTTAACTTAATTTTATCCATATAAGCCAAAGATAGCGTTTCCAATCTAAAATAAATTTCTGATGAACAGCAAATTAGCCTCTCCACCAGCTGGACAGGCTAATTCTCTGAATACTATCGGTCATAGGGCATCATCCGGGCAGCTTATTCGGCTACTACAGGCAAAGATAGATGCAACTTGTTAGGATCACAAATACAAATCTGATAACGCTGCTCACCAACGATATGATACCCGGTGGACAGAATACGTATAGTGTGATTATTACGCACATCCACCTTATGGAGACTACGGCAACTAATGCAGTAAAACTCTCTCATGGTTTCATCTCCGGCATAACATAGTCAATAAGAACTAATAAAAACTGCTAATATTATCTAAAATAATAACATCCCTTTTTCACCAGTGTCAACATGAATCATCATATTCCGACAACAATCCTCAGATGAAGCAGAATTATGTCGGCTAATGAACGTTACTGCGGCAAAGCTGGGGTGAAATTCCCATATATTTCTTAAAAATCCTTGAAAAATAAAACGGATCGTTGTACTGCAGCATGCCTGAAATCTCCTTGACCTGCAGGGAGGTATTCAGCAGCAAATGCTTAGCTTCCGCCATTTTGAGCCGGTGAATATATTCATGCAGCGGATATCCGCTGTTGCTGCGGACCAGACGCCGCAGCGTAGACATGGAAATATGGTGTTTTGCGGCAATCTGCGGTAAGTCAGGCTGCTCATACACACAGGAATTCAAGTCCCGGCGAATCTGCGGCATAGCTTCATGCTGCCAGAACCGCATGTTGTCCCGGGTCACGAGTGAACATTCCAGCAGGATCGCCTCCAAACGAAGTGCCGCCCGGTCGGCATCAACGGGTGCGCCCCCGTCCATGAGACCCAGGACCTCCTCAAATGAAGCCGCAATTCCTGCCAGCGCATTGCCCTGAAATATCATTCCCGCTGCTATTAATCCCGACTCCAGCCACTCATCTACTCTTTTCCCGTTAAAATTAATATAATATTCATCCCAGCTCCCTCCAGGCGGCGGACCAAAGCTATAGCTGCAGCCCGGGCGAAAGAAGAACAGGCTGCCTTCCCGGACCGGCTGGGCCTCTCCCCCTTTCTCCGTATAGGTACCGGAGCCGGATACAATATAGACCAGTGCCCAATGTTCAAACACTACATCCCTGCGGAATAGCGTTCTGCCTGGCAGATGACCTGCTTGCCCTATCCGGATGCCGCCCAGTCTAAGCATAGAGCTATCCACCTTCGGATCAATAATCCTAATGGGATACGGGCTGATCATATAATCCATGACCTTGGGCATACATTGCATTCCTCCCTCTGTTTAGGAGTGATATGGTTAATCTGAAGATGATCATATTCTACATGAATAAGAGGTGTCCACGCTATGTCAGAAATTCCTGTTTTGCAGCTGTTGCCCCGCCCGCGGTCACTTACAGTGACCGGAGGACTATTCCGGATCCCGGCCAAAGGAAGTATTATTCTTAACGACGCAGAGAACCGTGACATTCTGCCCGCAGCCCGCAAGCTTCAACAGTTGACTTCACAAGTCCTTCGGCTGGAGCTGCCCCTGTCTATAGGTCCCCGTCCCTCCCGCCAGTCTGCCTATAACTTTAGTTATAACCGGCTGCTTCCGGCACAGGCCTATGAGATTACAGCCGGAGTAGACGGAATCGCGATAAGCTACAGTTCTCCGGAAGGCGCTTACTACGCAGTCGCCACGCTTAAACAAATCTTGGAGCAATGCGGAAGAGACGTGCCTTATCTGTCAATCTGCGATCAACCGGACTTTGCAGCCAGAGGCCTGATGATCGATATCAGCCGCAACAAAATCCCGAAGCTTGAAACGCTTTACCGGATCATTGATCTGATGTCCGATTTGAAGTTCAACCAGCTGCAGTTATATATAGAAGGTTCTCCTTTTGCCTATGAGTCTTTCCCCCAGGTCTGGGAGCTGGAAACACCGGTAACCGGCGAAGAAATTCTGCTGATTGATGCCTATTGCCGTGAGCGTTTTATCGAACTGGTACCGAACCAGAACAGCTTCGGCCACATGGAGCATTGGCTGAGCCGGCCGGAGTTCAATCACCTGGCTGAAATTCCAGAGGGCTTCATGCTTCCGGATACAATGTATGACAGCGATCTGTATCCGGAAGGCCTGTTCATGCAGCCGGGTACCTTCCATACGGTGGACCCTGAAGTACTTAGCCTGCTCGGCAGAATGTACGATGATCTTCTTCCCTATTTCACTTCATCGCAGTTCAATGTCGGGTGTGATGAGACCTATGAGCTTGGGCTTGGCAAAAGCAAAGCGCTGGCCGGCTCCGCAGGCAAAGGGCAGCTCTACTTGTCTTTCCTGCAAAAGATTCATGAGCTCGTTACCTCCCGCGGCAAAACGATGCAATTCTGGGGGGATATCATTATCCAGCATCCGGAGCTGATCCCGCACCTGCCTAAAGATATCATTGCCATGGAATGGGGTTACAGCGCCGGGCATCCGTTCGAGGCAGATACACTGAAATTCCGTGAAGCGGGAATCCCGTTCTATGTCTGCCCCGGCACCAGCTCCTGGAATTCCCTGACCGGACGGACCGACAATATGCTGGCCAATCTTCGCAATGCTGCTGTTCACGGCAAAACGAACGGGGCGGCCGGCTACCTCATTACAGATTGGGGAGACTTCGGCCATTGGCAGCATCTGCCTGTCAGCTATGCCGGCTTCATATACGGGGCTTCCTTATCCTGGAATGTGGAGAACAATCTCGAAGCTGATGTTGCAGGATATTTGAACCGTTCCGTCTTCCAGGACCATTCAGCAACAATTGGACGATTGCTGCTTGACCTTGGCAACTATTACAAGCTGGAATCCGGAACGTTACGTCCCAACGATTCAGAGCTGTCAATGCTGCTGCGCAGCCGGCTGGACAATATGGGAATCGTTAAGAAGCTTACACCGGTTCATTTTGATCAGCTTGAAGCGTACATCAGCACGATAGAGGAGCAATTGGAGGAGCTGGATCTGGCATGCGATGATGCAGAGCTTGTCCGGGAGGAGCTTGCGAACGGTATCCATTTCGTGAAACATGCGTTATACCTCGGACGGCTCAAGCTGCAGCTTTCAGCATCGGATCAAGTTGATCTTGCACTGGTTCAGGGTCAGATTAAGGATCTTGACCTGCTGCTGCACAGCTACCGCCAATTGTGGACCCGGCGCAACCGGGCTGGCGGCCTTGAGCAGAGTGTCAGCAAGCTTCTCCGCCTCCGAAGTGAGTATGAATCCCTGATCTAAGACCTATGTACCAAATCAAGGGCCCGGCAGAGCGGATAGGATTCCACTGGGTCTGCCGGGCCTTTTTCTCATTCACGCTCTGCCGTTCTCTTTGCCTGAAGGAATTCCCTGCGGATTTCCTCATATTGATTCGTCAGCATTTCACGCTCCCGCTGCTCCAGCTCTTCACGGCCCGCGCTTTCCCGCAAGCTCTCATCATCTTCGAAGATGTTCCAGATATCCGAGAAGAGATAATCTTTAATCTCGACCGCTGCCCCGGCCGATCTCCCGTTCTGCCAGAGCAATCCCTTGGAGGTGCGCATTACAGTGCGCCCATCGGGAGTGGCGGCTTTTTGCCCGATCCGGATCTGCATCAGCATTTGGCCGAAAGTATACCATTTCATCTGCAAACCACCCCCATAAGTTCTAATTGAAATAGACCGCCCTGCAGCATATAATCATGATGAAAACCCACATTTTTCCTTATAAAATATATTTTTGACAGGAGACAAGCCTACTATGAATTGGCTGGAGGATTATAAGGAGGAGCTTCACACCGTATTTCACGATTGCAGAACGATCATCTCCGGATTTCCGGAACCGTTCCGTTCACAGGGACTGGCCTATTTGGAGCAATTTGATGTATTCCAGCTTCACAGCAAGAAGAACTACATCTGCTATCTGCTGCCGTATTGGGTAAGCAGCGAGTGCGGATTAAGCGCCGCAGAGACGCGCCGGATGTCCGCAGGCAACGTCGTGCTGATGCTCTTTTTTTTCCTGCAGGACGATCTGATGGACAACAGGCATTCGGCACCTGCTGAAGTGCTGCCGCTTGCCAACCTGCTGTATGTGGAGTTTCTGGATCTTTACCGTCCGCTTTTCCCTCCGGAATCCCTTTTCTGGTCTTACTTCAGGCGTTATATCACCGAATGGGCAGACAGTGTGGCCGGAGAAGCTGCCGGCGATTATTATTGGAACGACCGTAGCCGGGTTGCCCGCAAAGCCAGTCCCCTTAAGCTCTCCAGTACTGCGGCCCTGCTGCTCTCAGACAAGCCATCCTTCATTGCCGATTCGGAAGAACTGCTTGAAGCCGTGCTGCTTACCCTGCAAATGCTCGATGATTATGAGGATTGGGAGGAGGACCTGGCTGAAGGCAGCTATAACTGTCTGCTGTCACTGGTCCGTCATCATCAGCAGCAGGATACTGCCATTCTCACTCCGGCTGCCGTCAAAAACTTCATTTTCACCACAGGCGGTCTCGCACAGTATACGGCAACGGCAGGCGGGAACCACGAAAGGCTGCTATCGGGCCGTTTATCTATCCCCGGGCTAACCGCCTTTCATCAAACGCTGGTGGATAATCTCCTGCAAATTGCTGCAGCGATCGAAGCGGAGAAAGCACTATTACAGGGGGGTGGACTGGGGTACTGGTTATCCAAAAATATGAATCTTTAAAAACCTCAAAAAAACAGATAACAACCAAAAAAAGTCATAGATTCAAAAATAATGCTATGTTATGCTTAAGGGGTAAGCATTTATCATTTCCGGGAAGGGTGATTGTAATGTCAGAAGCAATTCTTAAGAATCAAGTGATTCAGAAGGCATGGGAAGATCCAAGTTTCAAACAGAAGCTGCTTACAGATCCGAAAGAGGCCCTAAGAGAAGCACTAGGTATTCATCTGCCCGACAATATTACACTCAAAACCGTGGAGGAAGGCTCTAATGAGTTTTATCTCGTCATTCCTCCCAGTCCATCCTCGGGCCTCATGAAGACGAATGTCTCTCCCCTTAGTTCCTGGTAAATCACCCTAGTCTAACTTCATAGGGAGCCCGAACCTTCCGGAGCGTCTGCCAGCGGCAGCATAGTGACGGACTCGGTTCCGGCTCCTTTTTGGCTCTCAAAATGAATTTCGCCCTGCATGGATTCAATAATCCGGAAGGTAACCATCAGTCCAAGCCCTGTCCCCTTCGTTTTATTGGAGAAATACGGCTCCCCGAGCCGGTTCAGAACCTCCTGATCCATTCCCTCACCATCATCCTTGATATGAATATACACCTTATCACTGATACCGTAGGCTATCATATGTATAGTTCCTTCATCCCCCAGCGACTCGATACTATTCTTAATGATATTGATGAATGCCTGCTTGAATTTGGAAGAGTTGCCCCTTACCCATAACCCTTCTCCGGCTTCCATGATCATTCGGCCTCCGTTCAGATGACAGAGCGGCAGCATAATACTCTCTATATGTTTAAACTCATCCTGAACGTTAAGGATTGAGATCTGTTCGAATTCCGGTTTGGCAAAGGTCAGGAAATCTGTAATAATGTTGGCGGCACGGTCAAGTTCGCTTAGCGCCATAGACAAATACTGTTCTTCACTGCCGCTTGCTTTCTCGCTGAGGAGCTGGAGGAACCCTCTGGTCACCTGCAGCGGATTGCGCACTTCATGGGCCACCGATGCAGCAAGCTCACTGATAATCTCCATTTTCTCCGAACGCTGCAGTTCATTGTTGAACAGCTCCAGCTCCCGGGAATATTTGACCACCTGCCGGTGATTCAGGGCCAGCCTGCGGCCGAGAATAATAATGAGCGAGAGAATGAATACAACGAGCGCCCATTTCCAGTAAAACAGATCATAATTACCGTTCTTGATGTAGTACCAGATTAATTCGGAGACCCCTGTTAAAGCCGCTGTACCGAAGCCCACAGCAAAAATGATCGCGTCTTTATTCCCTTTTATCGAAAAGGCAACGACATAAGCAATGAGCAGAATAAATTGGATAATCATGATAAAGCCGATAACCGTGGCGGATACAAGATAATAAAATTCTACAAAACGGTTTCCGGACAATGTATTCACGATCAGACACAGAATGCAGAACAAGGAGTATGCTGTCTGGAAGATCCGGAAGCGCCGGATAATCGAGAAGCGCCCGCTTCCGAAAATGTTCTCGAACAGATAGGTAAGCGCCGGAAGCAGCGACAGCAGCCCCAGGTCCAGAAAGATAACGCTGAGCGCTCCAAGAGAACTGTAAAAGGTATAAATAAACGGAGAATACGTGACCGATAACACCCCGGTAGCTGCGATGACAACTGCTAATGAGGCTGCTATGCGGAAATGTTCCCTATCCAGGAAAAACCCGCATACAAACAGGACCACTGCTACAAAAACAAAAGCACCGCCTAGGATCACATCGATAAGCCCGTTTTTGATAAAACCTCTGACCAGATCACTATACTCGCCGATGACTGCTGGTTCTTTAATTCCGATCCGGTCCTGCAGCGTTGACGTCCAGATATACATCGTTTTGCCGTCATCATCTGCGCTTAGAGGGACAAGCAGCGAGTAATTGTCTTTAATATAGCTCCGGTCATCTTCAAAAACCAGTCGGTCTTCGACATACACTTTTACATGCAGGGCGTATAAGGTTTTGATGTAGAGTGCAGGTGTCACATATTTGAATGCCGGCAGCTCAATACGTGTCCAGGCTGAGGATACACCATTAGGAAGCTCCGTTATGCCCGGGACTGCTCCGCTGCTAATCCATTTCCCCTGATCCGGAGCAGGTACGTTAAAGCCGTTATCCCCCGGATCAGCTCCCCATTTGATCTGCCATTCCCTGATTTCCTTCGAGGCATAATGATTATCTGCTGAAGCCAATAGCGAACTACAGGTCAATAAAAGCAGAAAAAACACTGCTGTTATATGTAAACTTTTACCGATCAAGCGCATGCAAGCACCCCAGAATAAAGTTTTAGAAGCAATGTATATAAGCTAGTATTCGCCCTAAACGCCCCTTATCCCTTCAAAAAAACGGTATTTTCCAAAAAAATTGCTATTTATTGCGGTAGGCTGGGAGTTTCACAATCACTTCGGTCCCCTCGCCCTTTTTACTGTGAAACTGAATAGATCCGTTCATCGCCTCTATGATCCGGAAGGTAACCATCAGGCCAAGCCCTGTTCCCTTTGTCTTATTGGAGTAATAGGGTTCACCCAGGCGGGCCAGCTCACTGACCTTCATGCCTTCCCCGTTATCCTTCACACTAACCATTATATGTGATCCCGATTTCCAGGCGGACACCTTGATCAGACCATTCTCCTGTAAGGACTCCACACTGTTCTTGATCAGATTAATAAAAGCCTGTTTAAATTTAGAGGAGCTGCCAAGCACTTGAAGCCCGTCCTGCAGCTGAAGCTGAATAGCCCCACCCTGCAGATTCGCCAGCGGCACCAGAATCCCGGACACATGCTTCAGCTCCCCGGAAACCTCCAGGATATCCTCCTGATCCAGCCCCGGTTTGGCAAAGGTGAGAAAGTCTGTAATGATGACGGAGGCTCTATCCAGCTCCTGCATCGCCATATCGAGATATTCCTTCTCTTTTGAGCCGGAGCGTTCCCCTAAAATTTGCAGGAATCCCCGCGTAACCTGCAGCGGATTACGCACCTCATGGGCAACAGACGCAGCCAGTTCACTGATAATCTCCATTTTCTCCGAACGCTGCACTTCATTGTTGAATTTCTCCAGATCCCGGGAATAGCTAACCGCCTGTTCATAGTTCTGGCAAAGCCCCGTCCAAGAATAACGATTAGCGAAATAACAAAAGCAATCACTCCCCACTTCCACCAATACAAATGGTAGCGTTCTGCCGAAGTGAAGTACAGCAGCAGCTCACCAAGGGAGACAACAGCAAATACAGTGAATCCGAGCGAGAAAATAACGGCATCCTTATTGCCTTTGTATGCATAAATCACCGCCAGACCAAGCAAATAAGCGAGCTGTATAATCATCAGTATTCCCATAACCTCTACAGTCATGATCCTATACAGCTGATCCAGCCGGTAAGACAGCAGTGTATTCAGAAGAAGAAAGCCGAAGCAGAATATGGAATAGCCGAGCTGGAAATTACGGAAACGTACAAGCCTCTTCCCCTTTCCGGGGCCAAAAATCCGTTCGAAATAAAAGGTAAAGGCCGGCAGAAGAGTAAATAAAGCCAGATCAAAAAAGGTTTCAATTAGCCGTCCCTGATTGTGCAGAATAAGCGGCAGAAACGGTGAGTATGTAATAAACAGAACGCCAAAAGATAAAATAACCAGCACCAGCCAAAGCCCGCCTGAGAAAAGCTCCACCCTGACAAAAAACAGGCACGTCATCAATACGGCCGCCATAAAGATCAGCGCCGCACCAAGCACCATATCCACTAAATCCTGTTTGACATAAAGGGCGATCAGCTTATCATAATTTCCTGTTCTGACCTCGCCTTCTACACCGAAGCCCTGGCTGCCCCCACTACTCCACAGATACAGCGGTCCATTTCCGTCTTTCGGGGATAAAGGAATCAGCACCTTGCTGCCATTAAAATTAACCAGCTGACTTGAATCATATACGATCTCGTTATTCCGGTAAGCTTTAATTGTATTTCCATATACTTTATCTATAAGCAGTGCCGAATTGGTAGTCACCTTAGGTATTGCAAAACGCAGCCAGGCTGCGCTTACTCCGGCCGGGGGCAGCGGTCTGGCTGCATTCGCGGGCACCTGTATCCATTCCTGGTCTGGAGCTGCTGCCGCTTCTTTTAAAGATTCAGCGTGCGGCTGTTCCCATTTCATCTCCCATTCCGTAAGAAGGGGGCCTGTTTTACCCTTCCACTCCATAGCAATCCCTAAAGGTACTAAAGCTATCAAGAGCAGAAACATGAGAATAGCAGCCACTCTTTTTGGTGATGGCAACTTCATCTTGACACCTCAATAAATCGTTAGTTGGATTTTTGTAGTTCATATGATTCTTACTTTCGACAACCTTCGCACTATCCCTGCTAATCCTGCAAAAATACTCGAAATAAGCAGTTTTCTTCTTCAGGCGGTTAATCGTACAGAAAAATGAATATATTAAGGAAGGCAATGAATAATGAACTCCAGGATTAGATTCGCCGCCGAATTATCGGGTAAAGATGATTATAGATGTTCGTGGAGGAGGATGGGCAATGAACGACAAAGAGAAATCCGCAGCCAGCGGTTCTCCGGCCGAGGATGGACTTGTGACCGAGCGTGATATCGATGAGGAGTTCGGCCTGTTTCAGGAAGATTCCTATCCCGGTGCGCTGCCGGATGAAGACCAGAAAGCAGCCACTAATCATGCTGTTCCTAAAGAGGAGCAGACTACAGACTAAAGCCTAAAGGAGTTGAACGGCTATGGGTAATGAATATAACAAAACTGAAGCCGATTTAGCATATGAGCGTTATCAGAAAATAGGGAGTATCACTTCCGACGAAGACATCCCTCCTGAGGATCTGCGGCTGCCTGGCACCCATGAAGCGTCTGTCGATGATGTGGACGGTGTAGCGGATGAAAGCTCTGACCCCGTGCTGGAGGGGGATCCGATTCTGGCTGCTGATATCGGCCTGAATACTCCGGAAACCACCCTTGGCCCCAGAGCCGACCGCAACGGCCGCATCACAGCAACACCTGCCCCGGAACGGGACGAGCTGCTGGAATCGGATGCGATCTTCGCCGCCGGGGCAGCAGGATTAACCGGCAGCGTAATTGATTATGCGGATGATGAGGATGTCCCCGCAGACGATCTCACCGTGGATGAGGAAGACTTACCGTTAGAGGATATCCCTGATGCTGACGAATTGCAGCCAGGCACCACGGTTGATCCCGCTTCACCGCCGCTTGATGTAATGCCTGGAACCGATGTGCTTAACGGCTCCACCGGTGAAGAGGATTAACCAGGCTTACGCTTCACCGGATTCTATTCCGGTGGTGCTTTTTTGCCTGCATTTTGAGCAGTTCCTTCTATTATATGTGCTCATATCGTGATCCCAGCTTCTGCCTCGGTTCCTTCTCCATGGGAACGCGCTTCCCCGACCTTGACCTCTAGTTTGGCAACCTTCACCAGCAGTGCGGCTACAAGCAGCATTACTCCATTAATCACAAATACCCAGCGGATCGGAATGAATGCACCCAGCAGCCCGCCGATAATCGGCCCGGCCATCGTTGCTAATTGCGTAGATGCCTGATTCAGGCCGAACGCCCTGCCGCGGAAGCCCGGCTCGATAGTCTGTACAATCATGGCATTGACCGAAGGCAGCACCCCGGCATAAAACAGACCGTAGGCAAATCTCAGGATGGCAAACTCCACATAACCCGATACAAAATACTGCAGAATGTTCCCGATCCCGCCTCCGATGAGACCGATGAACAAAATAAATCCGAAGCCTTTGCGGCTGCCGATGCGCCCCCACTGCGGGGCCATAATAACGGTTGCTATGCCTACAGCAGAGAATACAATGCCGGAGCTTAAAGAAGCGCTGTTCTTCGCAATTCCCATATCCAGCAGATAAATCGGCAGCAGCGGCTCCAGAATCATCACGGAAAAGGTGCTGATGCCGGCGAGCAGCAGCAAAGTAATAAAGGCGCGGTTGTTCCTGGCCTCACGGATGTCATCCCGGACACGGGATCTCTTGGCAGAACGGTCAAAGTTCTCTTCTTTGGCGAAAAAGGTTGCTATCAGCGCTGATACCAGCACGATCGCCGCCGAGAACAGAAAAGCGCTGCGGTTGCTCGAATAATAACTGACCACTCCGCCGATGAGCGGGCCGATAATACTCCCTGTAGCCCCCGCCGTAGACATGATGCTTAGCGCGTAGCCGGTCTTCTCTTCCGGGGTGTTCGTCGCAACCATCGCGATGGCTGCCGGAACAAACCCGGCCAGCAGTCCTTGCAGAATCCGCACAATCAAAAAAACATAAGGATCATGAACAAAGAAATTGATCAAATATAGTGCAGCCAGACTGAAGCCCGAGCGGATCAGCATGGGCTTACGTCCATATTTATCAGCCAGCGATCCCCAATAAGGAGAGATCAGCGCACTGGCCAGAAAGGTAATACCGAAGCTGACCCCGGACCAGATCTCCAAATGATTCGAAACCCCAAGCTGGTCACTCAAAAAAATCGAGAGGAACGGAATCGAAATCGAATAGGCCGTACTGCAGAAAAATACGCCTACCCAAAGCACGATCAGATTCCGCTTCCATGAAAATGGCATACTCTCACCATCCTTTTCTGTTTTATCCGCGAAGTATCCTATCATTCTAAACCTCTTTTCCCGGTGTGCCAATCCCTGGTAAGTCTTAAGGCTTTGCAAGAAGCGGGACAAACCATGTATGATGAAGAATGACCGAACCTGAATACTCAAAACTAAAAGGAGAGATTCAAACGTGAAACGCACCAAAAGAACCCCTGTCATCCTGCTGTTGATGATGACACTCCTGCTGCTCACTGCCGCAGGATGCGGCAATAAACCGGCAGGTAATAATTCGGCAGGCAATGCCGCCACGGAAGGTGTCCCTTCAGACACGGCCAGCCATCCGGTTGTCACCATTGAGATGGATAACGGCGGTATTATCAAAGCCGAGCTCTATCCTGAAGTTGCTCCCAACACCGTAAACAACTTCATCTCCCTGATTCAAAAGGGCTTCTATAACGGGACGATTTTCCACCGCGTGATTCCCGGCTTTATGATTCAGGGCGGAGATCCTGACGGCACCGGCATGGGCGGTCCAGGCTATAGCATTGCAGGTGAATTCTCCGCGAACGGATTCACGAACAACCTTCTGCATACTGAAGGGGTACTCTCCATGGCCAGAAGCCAGGATATGAATTCCGGCGGGTCCCAGTTTTTCATTATGGCTGCCGCTTATCCTAGCCTGGATGGCAGCTATGCCGCCTTCGGAAAAGTAACGGAAGGGCTGGATGTGGTGCAGACCATTGTCAATCTGCCGCGCGACAGCTCGGACCGGCCGGAAACCCCGCCGGTAATGACTAAGGTCACTGTAGACACACTCGGCGTTGCTTACCCGGAGCCGGAAAAGGTGCAATAGATATTCACTGATCCGCAGGCCAAAGCTAAGAAGAAACGGCTTCGCCGTCCTATTAGGGACGGTATCCGTTTCTGTGAAAAATAGAAGGATAATTTATAGCGTAAAACATATAAATTCTTATATTTCAAAAAGCCCATTTCCTTAAATAAGGAAATGGGCTTTTGCCTATACATCCGGCCGCGATGCTCGATTACCGCCGGGCAGCCGGAGTGCTGCGATGCTATCTTCTGCTAATTGCGTGATGCGGATTGCGCAGAAAGGTGCTGCGGCTATTCCGCAATAGCGCGATGCGTTCTTCCGCAAGGCGGTCCGCTGCTACATAGGCAGGAATACCGCTGGTCCGCGAAATCTCCAGCACGCGGGTAATGCTGTCGTAAATTTTGCCAATCTGTTTAAAGGCACGTTCCTTATTATAGCCATTCAGCTCATCGGCAATGTTGATTACACCGCCGGCATTAATGACATAATCCGGAGCATAGACGATGCCCATCTCATGCAGGGCATCCCCGTGGCGGGGCTCCTTAAGCTGGTTGTTAGCTGCACCTGCAACCACCTTCGCCTGGAGCACCTTCAGCGACTCGTCATTAATGGTCGCGCCGAGGGCACACGGTGCGTAGATATCACATTTCACGCCAAGAATGTCGGCAGGATCTACAGCCTTAGCGCCGTAAACCTCAACGGCCCGGGCCACGGCCTCTTTGTTGATATCCGTTACAATCAGTTCGGCGCCTTCTTCATGCAGATATTGGCATAGCGTAAACGAGACATTCCCGACACCCTGCACGGCAACCGTCTTGCCGGCCAGTGAATCGCTGCCAAAGGCTGCTTTGGCTGCAGCTTTCATTCCTTGATACACCCCGAATGCCGTAGCCGGGGAAGGATTGCCCGAAGAACCGTAAGTCGCTGAAATCCCGGTTACAAAATCCGTCTCCTGATGAATAATGTCCATGTCTGCTTCCGTGGTCCCTACATCCTCGGCTGTAATGTAACGACCGTTAAGTCCTTGTATGTATCTGCCAAAGGCGCGGAACATCGCCTCATTTTTATCTTTTTTAGGATCACCGATAATGACTGTTTTACCCCCGCCCAAATTCAGCCCGGCAACCGCATTCTTATAAGTCATGCCCTTGGCCAGCCGGAGCGCATCGACTACCGCCGCTTCTTCGGACGCATACGTCCACATTCTCGTTCCACCCAGTGCGGGTCCCAGGGTTGTGTCATGAATTGCAATGATTGCCTTTAAACCCGATGCCTTATCCTGACAAAACAACAATTCCTCGTAATCATCCCGCTCCATTGCTGCAAATAATTCCATTTTATCCATTTCTCCTGTCTCATCTCTTTATAACATGTTATGTTTCATAACAAAGCTAGTACACTCAAAGTTTATTGTCAAGTTCATTTGTCCTTCTCCAAGGAAAAATCATGTAATAAATACGCATAGCAAACATAAATATAACGCAATATGTTAGATGATAGCAATATGGGCTTAACCACGCCCCTATTCCCAGTACTCATCCGGGCGGTATTGAATTTCCGATTGTACAGCGATCTTCAGGCATCGTGAAACCGCATCATACTCCACGGGATTGTCTCCGACGTAATACCAATGCTTGATGACCGGACCGCCTGCCGGCTCCTCAAAGCGGAATACATTCAGCTCGGACTGCAGCTCCACTACTGCCGCACCCTGCTCAGCCTCCACTCCGCAAATCGTAATTAATGTAAGATCGCCCTGCGGATCAAAACTATATGTCAGCCCGTCGGTGCTGCTGACGAGCATGCGCCCGGTTACGGAATGCTTCACCAGCACTCTCTCCTGCTGCATCATCATTCGTTCCTCCCTCAATGTTGTGCTTAGGCGGGACAGTTTACGGCAAATCAATCACCATCACCAGGGTATCCGCTTCAGCAGCAAGCAATAATTCGCTCCACTCTTCAATCCGTACGGAATCTCCCGGTAACAGAACCTGATTATCCGGCAGTTTGAGCTGTCCTTCTATCAGATATATGAAGACCCGCCGCCCTGGCGCCTGCTGAAAGTTCAGCTCCTGCCCGGCTCCTGCCCGGCCAAGATAGATCGTCATATCCTGGGCGATATCCACAATTTCCGCCGTACGCTCTGCAGCCACCACAGGCAGCAGCCTGCCTTCAAGCTTAGCGGGATCAAAGCGCCCCGTGGTATAGGAGGGAGCGGTGCCGCGGGTGCGCGGCATGAACCACAGCTGAAGCAGCCGGACCGGCTCCGAATCAGAAGGATTATGCTCTGTATGAATGGCACCCGTGCCCGCCGACATCCGCTGAATGCCGCCAAAGGTTGTTTCCGCCACATTACCTAAGTTATCTTCATGGCGCAGCCTTCCGGAGAGCACAATAGAGATGATCTCCATGTCACTGTGCGGATGGGCACCAAAACCTCTGCCCGGGGAAATTGTATCATCATTGCAGACCCGCATCGGGCCAAAGGCTGTATTGTCCGGATCGTAGAAATCCCCGAACGAGAAGCTGTGGCTGCCTTTCAGCCAGCCATGATCAAATTGGTGAGCGGTTTCTGCAGGATAAACCTTTATCATCTGATCCCCTCCTGAAAGATTCGTGAGCATCCTCATCTACCCATAGTTTAGCAGAAAGCGCCGGAAAACAAAAAAACTGAAGCCATACCGGTAACGTAAAGCACCGTCTTTTATCTATTAAAAAAGGACAGCCAGCATACGCCGGCCGCCCCTTATTCTTCTATAACATCATTGGATATGCCCTTACAAGGAGCATCTCCATCTCAATGCCTGTTAACCCTGAAATTCATTCCACTGGGCCACTTCATCCAGCGGCAGTCTGGCCGTTGGGCGCCCTTCGGCAGCGGCTTTGCCCAGCGCGATCAGCATCACAGTCACATACCGTTCCGGAATATTGAACAGCTCGCGGAACTGCTCGGGAATGAATCCACCCATTGGTACGGTATCATAACCCTTCGCTTTGGCGGACAGCATCAGCTGCATAGAGACCAGGCCGCCATCGATCAGGGCGATTTCCTTCAGCTTCTCTTGCGGCATACTGGAGTAACCGTCCTTGCTGCGCTTAGCCATCGCCGTGCCTACTTCCGCGGTTACATAACCAGCCGCTTCGGCGTATTCATAGATTTTGTCCGCATTCCGGTAAGCTTCGATGTCGCCGATCACGGCAATTGTAGCTGAAGCATCGACGATCTGCTGCTGGTTGTGAGCGATCGGCAGGACTTTCTCCTTCAGCTCCTGATCCGTGATCACCAGGAAACGCCAAGGCTGCAAATTGGATGAGGATGGCGCCAGAATCGCATCACCCAGAATCTCCTTAATTTCCGCATCGGAAATCTTCCAGGATGGATCGTATTTCCGTACCGAATGCCGCTCGCGGATCACCTTGTTAAATTCCACTTCCGATTTCAGTTCTGTTGTCATTGCCATGCTCCTCCTCTTCCTAATCCAGTTGATTTGTATTCTGTGTTTATAAAAGCACAGTTAACCGCAAAAAAATATTCTTTGTTGCCCGGCTTCTTGCGGTGTTTAACTGTAATTATTTATGCACAGTATAATCCACAAAAAAGCTTCCTGTCAACAGCCTGATTTGCGAACCATATCCGCCAACGTATATTTCTCCAATACCGTCATCATGCTCCGGTCCATTTCCTCAAAAATATCGAAGCATGCTTCCTTCAGCTGTCCCCCCAGCACAGTACCGCACATCGTATCATTCCCTGCCTGGCAGCGCGACTCATCTTCCAATGCCTGATAAATCTCTGCAAGCGTCAGTTCTTCCGGGACACGGTTCAGGGCGTAGCCGCCATCGCGTCCTTCCTTGGTGGTTAGAATCTGCTCACGCGTCAGCTTAGCCATCGTCTTTCTTAACAGAGTCGCCTCTGAAGAGAGCAGTTCCGCCAGTTCGCAGCTGGAGCAGGTATTGCCTTTGCGGGCCAGCAGCACTAGCGCCTGCAGGACAAGCCCGAAGGTTTTATATTGAAGAGCCCCGCTGTTTCGTGTTTTTGCCATTGTTCCGGCTCCTTCCTAACTCAGGTGTTGTACGTTAAGTATAGAACGCAAAGCCTGTTTTGGCAAAACAAAGCCTCTGCCAGGAATCCACTTCAATTCCCGGAAAAGGCTTGTTACGCATGATTATAGGGCACCAGCCGTTCAAGGCTGACAGATTCTAATATGAATTACAGCTTAGCAATCGTTTCAGTCAGAACCGGCACGATTTGCGATTTGCGGGAGACAACGCCCTTAAGAATTGCTTTATTGTCATCCAGCTTCACATTGTAAGCCTGCTCAACTGCACCGGCAACACGGCCCAGCGCCAGACCCACGGAATCATTGTTCAGGATGTCTGTCACTACGAACAGGAACAGATCCAGTCCTTTTTCATCAATGATTGCAGTAAGGGCCGTTTCCAGCTCCGCCTGCTTGGAGAGCACATCATTCACGTCAACCGCGTTCACTTGGGCAATTTCAACTTTGTAGTCACCCATTTTGAATTCTTTGGCATCCAGGGAGATGAGCTGGGCAATGCTCTTGTCGCTGAGGTCAGCTCCGGCTTTAAGCATGGACAAGCCGTAGCTTTCGGCATCTACACCGGCAATTTCCGCCAGTTCGCGTGCAGCTGCTACATCCTCTTCGGTGCAGGTAGGCGATTTGAACAGCAAGGAATCGGAAATGATAGCGGACAGCATCAGACCGGCGATCTCTTTTGGAATAGCTACTCCGTTCTCTTTGTACAGCTTGTTCAGGATTGTCGCTGTGCAGCCTACAGGCTCGGCACGGTAATACAGCGGGTGAGCCGTTTCAAAGTTAGCGATCCGGTGATGGTCAATAACCTCAACCACACGCACCTGATCGATATCATTCGCACTCTGCTGGCGTTCATTATGGTCAACCAGAATGACCTGTTTAGCTTCCCCTGCAACATTCTCAACCAGTCTGGGTGCAGCCACGCCGAATTGATCCAGCGCAAACTGGGTTTCTCCGCTCACCTCTCCCAGACGAACCGGTTCAGCATCCCATCCCAGTTCCTTCTTAAGTGCAGCATAGGCAATTGCCGAACAAATCGTATCCGTATCCGGATTTTTGTGTCCAAAGATCAAAGTTTTTTCCATTTCCAATCTCCTTACTTTGTTTTTTGTGAGAATAATATACCATACATTGATAGGGACAAGCCAGACAAGGAGCAGGAAGTTGTCGTCAATCTTCAGATCAACAAGAATGGATATAGCCTAATTGCTTCTTTATGTTACTGCTTTCCGTCGCCTTCATGGATAAGCAGCTGGCCCAGCCTTTCCGTGAGCGTTCCACCGCCGACCAGGGAGACATTGCCGATCCGTTCGCTGATCTTTTCGAGGAACTCCAGCTCTTTTAGACGGTATAGTGTTTTGTTCTCGTCCATTAACTTCGCCGTGTTAAGCAAGCTGCGGGTGGAGGCAGTTTCCTCCCGCCGGGTGATTAGATTGGCCTGGGCCTTCTTCTCAGCCAGCAGCACCGTGTTGAGTATATCCTTGATTTCTCCCGGCAAAATAATATCTTTCACTCCAGCGGAGTGGAAAATGACGCCATAACCCTCACTCAGCTCCTGCAGCCGTGACAGCACAAAGGCACCCACCTCCTGCTTCATCCGCAGCAGATCATCCAGCTTCATGGTGCCGACATATTCCCGGAGTACCAGCTGCAGGGTGACGTAAATCTGCTCTTCCACCGATTTGATCGCCAGCGTCCGCTGAGGATTCACAACCGAGTATTGGCAGACAAAATTTAGCCGCAAGCTCACTTTATCCTCTGTCAGCATCTCCTGTCCGGTCATATCCAGCTGCTGCTGGCGCAGGTCAACGGTCTTCACAACCACTGTAACCGGCCCTCTCCAGAAATCGTATTTACCCGGCGGCAGCTCACGCTGAAACACATTGTTATAATACAGAATCCCCGTCTCATGGATGGCGACTCCAAAGCTCTGCACAGCAAACGGGATACGGACCAGTATGGACCGGTCAATCTCCGCCGGAATTTCCGGTTCACGGCTATCCGCCCGGATAAAATGATGATTCGTAAGCTTAGTCCAAAATGCATGCTGTCCCGGGGGAAGCAGCTCATTAAAGCTGCCGTCCTCATAATGCAGCACGTATTCATGGTCGGCTACGGTGACAATCTCAAGCTCGCGTACCAGCGCTTCGTCCTGCAAAAAAATATTCAATTTCTTGCCGGGTACCGCAAAGGGCTCGCTAAGTTTCAGCTTGAGGATCTCCTGATCCGTAAATCCGGTCAGCCAATATGTACCTGGCTCCAAATATTTATTATAGCTGCCCTGCTTAAACAAAAGTCCCCGTTCATCAGCGGCAATCGTAATCTTCTTGAACATACTGTTCTCCTTAATCCGCCGTGCGGCGGTCCTTCTGATGTACGACCTCCGGAAGAGGATTCAGCCGTAAGCGGCTGCGGAACCCATTTTGAGGAGCGGGGATGAGGCGTCATGTTGGCAAAAGCCAGGCCTGACAATACCGGCTCATAATGCAGCCGACCGTCATGCGGATAGCATGTTTACCCGCTTGAACGCCCCTTTCCGGCACTCCGGTATCCAACGGCTGCATAGCAGCGCTCCAGGCATCCGCCCCGCAGGGCAGGATAAGAAACTTCATCCGGAGGTCTTTCCATATCAGATTTCACAGTTGTGCCACAATTCGCTTGAAAGGCGAGTGGGGAATCGAACCCCGAATGGTGGATAAGTCTCGGATCTGCTGCAGCATACCCGGCCATAGAATAGCGGGCACTGCGTGATCATTCGGAAATCACCGCCAGGCAGGCAGAACGTTTAAATACCCAAAACTATTATAATTTGTAAACTCTTGTTCCGTACAGCTAAATTCCTTTGATCACGGCCATTGGCTTACACTTCGCCACAACGTCGGCCAGTCCGGCACCGGTAATACTGTCGATGATCTGGTCCACATCCTTATAGGCCTGCGGACATTCATCGAGAATGGTGTCCAGCGAACGGTGGTTGACGATGATTTCCTCATCCGTACCAACCTGCAGAGATTGGCTGAATTCATCCACCGTTACCGCCAGCCGGGTAGCTCTTCTGGAACGAAGCCGTCCGGCACCATGGCAGATAGAGTAGAAGTTCTTCACGCCTTCATCCCGGCCCAGCATAATGTACGAAGAGGTACCCATCGAGCCAGGGATCAGCGCAGGATGCCCAGTCTCCTTATACACCGGCGTATTAAGAAAATGCCCCGGCGGCAGCGCCCGGGTCGCCCCTTTGCGGTGGACCAGCATCGGCTGGCCGCGGTGGAATTCCTTCAGCGCGTAGTTGTGCATCAGGTCATACAGCACCGGCATTTCAAACTTAGGGCCGTACAGCTCACGGAAAGCTTCCTGCACCCCGAACGCAATCATATGCCGGTTCGTTACAGCAAAATTAAGTGCTGAGTACATCAGATTCAGATAAGTCTGGCCTTCACGGCTGCTGATCGGCGCGTAATTCAGGTTCGGGTCGGGGTTGCTTACTCCCCACAAATGCATGGCTTCTTTAATCGTTTGGGTATGCTCCCGTCCCACCATCGCTCCCCAGGCGCGCGAGCCGGAATGAATCATCACGACAATCCCTCCGTCAACCAGCCCCCACTGCGCCGCCAGTTCTTTATACTCTTCAGCAATCTCCAAGTATTGAATCTCACAAAAATGATTGCCGCTCCCCAGCGTCCCAAGCTGGCCATGTGCATTCTTGCGGATCTTAGGCGGAAGCATCTCCAGAGCCGCATGGTCATAACGGAAATTACTTTCCTCCACATGCGTAATCCACTGGGGCGAAGGAATATATTTGTCCGGCAGTCCCTTCAGCCCGCCGCGCACAACCTCCATAATATCGATATCGGCATAATTGCTGTTGACGCGTTCGTTGGTCGGTACATATTGTTCAATGGTTTCGATCAGCTTGCGGCGGACCTCCTTGTCCTGCAAATCCCGCTTATGCAGCGGCGTCGTGTGTACGCGCATCCCGCAGCCGATGTCCACACCAACAATCGAAGGTGACACCATACCATCCTTCATATTCCACACCGCTGTTGTACCGATGCAGGTCCCGACACCGACATGCGCATCCGGTGTATACGCCATGTATTTATTGCGCGGGATCCGCAGATTGTTGTCAGCCATCTCAAACACCTTATCCTCAAACGACTCGTAAATCTCCTGATTGGCAAACACGTGCAGCGCTCCATGCGGGAGTTCAAGCTCATAATGGTTGCTGCCGTGTGCCTTGCTGTTCCGGTTCATTGCTTCTCCTCCTGGTCGTTGTTATTTATAGAAGAAGAAACGGCTTCACAGTTCTATTAGGGACGGTATCCGTTTCTGCGAAAAATAGAAGGATAGTTTATAGCGTAAAACATATACATTCTTATATTTCAAAAAAAGCTGCCGGTCCGCGTTCATCTCCAACTCCACCTGTATCCAGGTGCAGCGAAAACTTGCGCAATCCGGCAGCCTCAATTCTTCTCATTGCTGTAGCACGGCTGTGCTAAAGCCCCGGGAAATCCCTGTGCCTCCGCCTTGCGGGGGAGGAAGCAGGATACTTGAGACAGACGGACTGATGAGGCTCTCGCTCATCGTGTTGTACCCGCTCCATGGATATAGCGGAGTAATCAGGGGAAACGGATAGGCATTGGGATAGGGCCTGTATATCCTCCCGCTCTTGCCAATTCGTCATTGTATTCATGCTTCTCTCTCCTTTCAGGGTGGGCAGAAGTTATTCTAAGTATTTCAGTTGACGGGAATCGGTACATACGTGTCCCCGGCTATGCGTGTGGCGGAATCAGAGGGATTTATACCTCTGATTTGCCCGTTTCACCCGCGTGCGGCGGAATCAGAGGGATTTATACCT
>CAKMKL010000334.1 GCA_927443375.1 uncultured Paenibacillus sp.
AGCCACGAGCAGAATCATTTCCAGCAGTTCCACTGGCGGCAACCGCCCGCAGGGCAGCTCCACTGGCGGCAACCGTCCGCAGGGCAGCTCCACTGGCGGCAGCCGTCCGCAAGGCAGCTCTACCGGCGGCAACCGTCCGCAAGGTCAAGGCAGTGCACCACGTACTGGTGACCGTCCGCAAGGCTCAAACGCTCCGCGTACAGACAGCCGTCCGCAAGGTCAAGGCGGCGGTGGAGACTTCTCCCGTGGCGGCGACAGAGGTCCCAAGAAGAACACTACCGGCGGAAGACCGAACAACAATGGCAGCCAAAAACGCTTTGAAGACGGCAAAGGCGGGAATTACCGCGGCCGTGGCGGCAAGAACAACCGCGGCAGAAACCAGCCGATGGTACACCGTGAGAAGATCGACAACACACCGAAAAAGATCATTGTCCGCGGCAGCATGACTGTTGGTGAAACCGCCAAATTGCTGCATAAGGATGCTTCGGAAGTGATCAAGAAGCTGATCCTGATGGGTGTTATGGCTACCATTAACCAGGAGCTCGACATCGATACCAGTCTGCTGCTCTCCGGTGAATTCGGTGTTGAAGTAGAAGTGAAGATTCCAGTCGATGAAGACAGCTTCGAAACCGTGGAAGAGAATGATTCCGAAGAGGATCTGATGACCCGTCCACCGGTTGTAACGATCATGGGTCACGTTGACCATGGTAAAACAACATTGCTCGATGCGATTCGTTCGACGAACGTAACTGGCGGCGAAGCCGGCGGGATCACTCAGCATATTGGTGCTTATCAAGTCGAAATCAACCACAAGAAAATTACGTTCCTGGATACACCGGGTCACGAAGCGTTTACCGCGATGCGTGCCCGTGGTGCCCAAGTTACAGATATGACGATTATCGTCGTAGCTGCCGATGACGGTGTTATGCCGCAGACGGTGGAAGCGATCAACCATGCGAAGGCCGCCGGACTTCCGATCATTGTTGCAGTCAACAAAATCGATAAGCCGGGCGCAGATCCAGACCGTGTGAAGCAGGAGCTTACCAACTATGAGCTGGTTCCGGAAGAGTGGGGCGGCGACACCATTTTCGTCAACCTGTCCGCTAAACAGCGCATAAACCTGGAAGAACTGCTGGAAATGATTCTGCTCGTGGCTGAAGTGAATGAGTACAAAGCGAACCCGGACAAACGGGCACGCGGTACCGTGATTGAGGCAGAGCTTGATAAGAACCGCGGGCCAGTCGCCCGTATTCTCGTACAGAACGGTACCCTGAAAGTCGGAGATGCTTTTGTTGCAGGTAACTGCTTCGGGCGCGTACGCGCCATGGTCAATGACAAGGGACGCAAAATCAAGGAAGCCGGACCTTCCACACCAGTCGAAATTACCGGTTTGACTGAAGTGCCGCAGGCGGGCGATCCGTTCATGGCCTTCGAAGATGAGCGTAAGGCACGTGCGATCGCTGACAGACGTTCGACGTCGCAGCGTCAATCCGAGCTGAATACCAATACGCGTGTAACTCTGGACGACTTGTTCAAGCACATTAAAGACGGAGAGATCAAAGATCTGAACGTTATCATCAAAGGTGACGTACAAGGTTCGGTCGAAGCGCTTAAAGGCTCCTTGGCCAAAATCGAAGTCGAAGGTGTACGTGTCAAGATTATCCACAGCGGTGCCGGTGCGATTACGGAATCCGATATTACACTCGCGGCAGCATCAAATGCGATCGTAATCGGCTTTAACGTTCGTCCGGACGCCCAGACCAAAGCCGCTGCAGAACAAGAAAAAGTAGATGTGCGTCTGCACAACATCATTTATAACGTCATTGAAGAGATTGAAAGTGCCATGAAGGGCATGCTAGATCCAATCTTCAAAGAAAACGTTATTGGTCATGCCGAAGTTCGTAACGTCTTCAAAATCAGCAAAGTGGGTAGTGTTGCAGGCTGTATGGTTACAGACGGCAAAATCACCCGCAATGCCGAAATGCGCCTGATCCGCGGCGGAATCGTCGTGTTCGAAGGTAAGATCGACACCTTGAAGCGCTTTAAGGACGATGCCAAAGAAGTGGCGCAGGGTTATGAATGCGGCATAACTTTGGAACGCTATAATGACGTCCAAGAGGGCGACATCATCGAAGCGTTCATCATGGAAAAGGTTGAGCGCTAAGCAAAGAGGTGAATACAGATGTCTAAAATCAGAGCAGGACGGGTTGGCGAGCAGATTAAGAAAGAGCTGAGCCAGCTTATCCAAAGCGGACTGAAAGACCCGCGCATTGGTTTCGTTACCGTAACCGGGGTAGACGTGACGAACGATCTATCTCAGGCCAAAGTATACCTGAGCGTGTTCGGGGATGCGGAGCAGCAGTCAGGCTCACTCAAAGCGATTGAGAAAGCTAACGGCTTTCTCCGCTCTGAGCTTGGCAAGGCGATCCGCCTGCGTCATACGCCTGAGCTGATCTTCAAAATCGATGAGTCCGTTGCATACGGAAGTCATATTGAGAAGCTGCTCGGCGAGATCAAGCACGAAGAAAGCTAGGAAACATAAAGGAGACGGCGAATGCAGAGCTATGAACAAAGTCTCCAGCAGACCCGTAAGTTTCTGCTGGAACACGACGATTATCTTGTAGTGTCGCATGTTCAGCCGGACGGAGATGCAGTCAGCTCCACCCTCGCGGTGGGCTGGCTTCTCTCATGTCTGGGCAAAAAATATACTATGCTGAATGAAGGTCCGATTCCGCAGCGGATGGAATACTTATGGCATGCCGGTGAAATTGTCAATTTGGCAGAAGGTGAGCTGCAGCGCCAATACAGCAATGTTATTTGCGTCGATTGTGCAGATTTTCAGCGTGTAGGACTGACCCAGCGCTATTTTGCCAGTGATGCGCTCATCGTGAATATTGACCATCATCCTACCAATAACGGTTATGGTTTCGTGACGCTCATTAAGCCGGATGCTGCTGCGACTGCGGAAATTTTGTTCGACTTGCTGAAGACGTTTCAAGTAGAATGGAACCTCGACATTGCTACGGCGCTTTACACTGGACTGCTGACGGACACCGGCGGATTCCGCTATTCCAATACCTCACCCAAAGTGATGGCTGCGGTCTCTGAACTGCTGGCTATGGGGGTAAACGGTCCTGAACTGGCGGAGAACCTGCTGGAGGAAATGACCCTGCCTCAGGTGAAAGTGCTGAACCGTGCATTGAATACACTAGAGATGTCCCCCGAAGGTGATATTGCCTGGGTGCATGTAACGCCGCAGGATATGCTTGACTGTGGCGCAGCCAATGAGGATTTGGAAGGGATAGTGAATTATCCCCGTAATATCCGCGGGGTTGAGGTTGGTATTCTTTTCAAAGTGATCAATGAGCATGCTGTGAAAGTAAGCTTACGCTCAGCCCGCAAAGTTGATGTCGCGGCACTTGCGCAAGTATTCGGTGGCGGAGGTCATACCCGTGCTGCCGGTGCCCGTCTTGAGGCAACACTGGAACAGGCTATTTCGCTGGTGCTTGAGGAGGTCAGACGTCATCTATGAGTGAACTCACAGGTGTTTTGGCGGTCTATAAGCCTGCAGGATACACTTCGCATGACGTTGTAGCCAAAGCCCGGAGGATTCTCGGAATGAAACGGATTGGTCATACAGGTACACTTGATCCTCAAGTGACCGGAGTGCTACCGCTTTGTCTCGGACGGGCTACCCGGGTGGTGGAATATATCCAGGAGCTGCCCAAGGAATATGTTGCGACCCTCAGACTCGGCTTATCCAGTGATACAGAAGATATGACCGGTACGATTACGGAGACGGTGGATGAAGTTCATGTTACCGAAGCCGAAGTGCTTGAGGTGCTGAACTCGTTCAAAGGAGTGATCTCCCAGGTTCCTCCGATGTATTCGGCGGTCAAGGTTGACGGTAAGCGTCTTTATGAGCTGGCCAGAGAAGGCAAAACTGTCGAACGCAAAAGCCGTGAAGTGGAGATCTATGAAATTGAAATGACGGATATGGTCTGGAACGGCAATTATCCTGATATTACTTTCCGCGTATTGTGTTCGAAGGGCACCTATATCCGTACACTATGTGTGGATATTGGCCGTGCGCTTGGACTTCCCGGTGTAATGGTCGAGCTTACGCGTACGATGTCTGCCGGGATTTCTGCCAGCCATTGTCTGACACTCGAGCAAATTGCCGAACATAAGGAAGCAGGCACACTTGAGCAGCATTTGATTGCGGCAGACGAGGCCATTTCCCATTTGCCGCGGCACTCCGTGATCGACGAGAAGAAGAAGGCTGCCATGCAGGGACAACGTCTTTCGATCCGGTATGTCGCTCCCGAAGTGAAGCAGAGCGGGGACTTCCGGCTTTACGATCTCCAGGGAGAATTCCTTGGTATTTACAAGCTGGAAGAATCGGGCGCTATTGCACCTGTTAAGGTCTTCGCACAAGGTTAATTTATTTATTTCATTTGTGAATTGTAGGTGAGAAACAGCGTGAGAACCGTAACCTTAAGCTATCCAATGCCGCCGGAAACCGCAGCAGATTGGGCACAGCCGCAAGTGGCTGCACTGGGCCAGTTTGACGGACTGCACCGCGGACATGCCAGCGTCATTACATCCGCTGTAGCTCTGGCCCGGAGACAAGGTGTACCGGCTGCAGTGATGACCTTTCATCCTCATCCCAAGGATGTTATGGGCAAAGGCGACTATGATGGATATTTGACCCCGCCGAAGGATAAGCAGGAGCTCCTGTCCGGTATGGGCGTCGATATTTTGTATATAATTGATTTTAATGAGCAGCTTTCCCGGGTCAGCCCGCAGAACTTTGTCTCCATTATGCTGCTGCCGCTGCAGATTATAACTGCAGTAGTCGGGTTTGATTTCCGCTTCGGTTACCTGGGCGAAGGCGATGCGGACATGCTCCGTGAGCTGGGGTTTGGGGCGATGAGTGTGGAGACAGTTCCTCCGTTCCTGCTTGAAGGGGAGAAGGTAAGCAGCTCCGGAATCCGTAAGAGCTTGCAGAGCGGAGATCTGGCCCTTGCAAATAGCTGGTTTGGACGCTGTTATCATCTGCGCGGAGTCGTCGGACATGGTGAGAAGCGCGGACGCACCATCGGGTTCCCAACCGCCAATCTTCAATTGGAGGACCGCTATGTCATTCCGGCCAAGGGAGTCTATGCCGTTAAGGTCTTCCTAAAGGAAGAAGTCTTGTACGGAGTGATGAATGTAGGGGTCAAGCCCACATTCCATGACGGGATGGTGGCACCAAGTTTTGAAGTGCATCTGTTCGATTTTGCCGCAGATATCTATGGACAGGAGCTCACAGTAGAGCTTGAAGGCTTTATCCGTCCTGAACGGAAATTCGAGTCCATTGATGCCCTGATCTCGCAAATTTCCAAGGATGCCGAGACAGCCAAAGCGCTGCTGGGATATCCTTCATAATCTTCTTTGGACATGCGTTTACTTTTGTCTTCGAAGATGCTATACTGATTAACGTTGCTGGAATGACAGCATCATAACCTTAGCTTGGTTGCACGTTCTCACCGACGGCGACGAGGCTACTGGCGATTATAATGAAGGAGGTGAACAGGATGGCATTGACTCAAGAACGTAAACACCAATTGATCGACGAGCACAAAACTCATGAATCCGATACCGGATCCCCTGAGGTGCAAGTTGCTATCCTTACGGAGAACATCGTTAATTTGACTGACCACTTGCGTACGCATAAGAAGGATCATCATTCCCGTCGCGGATTGCTGAAGATGGTTGGACAACGTCGTAAACTGCTGGCGTATTTGAAGAACAAAGACATCAGACGTTACAGCGCCCTGATCGAGAAACTGGGATTGCGTCGTTAATTTCCCATAAGAGTAACCTTAAAGCAGCCTGGTTGTATACCGTATGTCCTTCTTACGATCGACAGCGGGACAGCCGGGTTGCTTTTTGAAAATTTAGGGAAAACTTTTACAGTGGCAAATGGATATGATTCGCACAAACGGCTATTTCACCTCTCCTAGAGGACAAGCCGTTTTTGCTTGTAGAACATACAGAACCGGTGCGTGATCTGATAACCTGAGACAGGCTTACGGTTCATGAAGAACTACGCTACAGCCTGCGGTTCGATAGCGGGCTTACTACTATTCAAGGAGGGGTTTTATGGAACAACGTGTAGAAATGCAGCTTGGCGGAAGACGCCTTGTGCTGGAGACCGGCCGCCTTGCCAAACAGGCAAATGCCGCCGTTATGGTACGCTACGGGGATACTGCAGTATTGTGTACGGTTACAGCTTCCAGTGAGCCTAAAGATCTGGATTTTTTCCCGCTTACGGTTAACTATGAAGAAAGATTATATGCAGTAGGTAAAATCCCGGGCGGATTTATCAAGCGGGAAGGCAGACCGAGTGAGAAGGCAATTCTGTCCAGCCGTCTGACCGACCGTCCGATTCGTCCATTGTTTCCGGAAGGATTCCGTAACGACGTTCAAGTACTGAACATGGTTATGAGTGTGGATCAGGACTGTGCCCCGGACATCGCGGCTATGATTGGTACGTCTGCTGCCCTGAGCATCTCCGATGTGCCGTTTGACGGACCGATCGGCGGAGTGGCGGTTGGACGGGTAAACGGCGAATTCGTCATTAATCCGGACGTTGCCCAGCAGGAAGCCAGCGACATTTATGTTGTGGTTGCCGGAACGAAAGATGCCATCATGATGGTTGAAGCGGAAGCGAACGAAGTGCCGGAAGACGTGATGCTGGAAGCAATCATGTTCGGGCACGAAGAAATCCGCAAGATCGTAGCAGTGATTGAAGAACTGGTAGCAGTTGCCGGTAAAGAAAAAATGGCTGTAAAGCTGCACGCGGTAAATGCTGACGTGAACTCAGAGGTTCGTGCTTTTGCGCAGAGCCGTCTGGTAGAAGCTGTCAAGATTGCCGAGAAGCATGCACGCCAGGATGCTATCGATCAGATCAACAGCGAAACGGTGGAGTATTTCGTTGAGAAATACATAGAGACACCAGAGCTTCTGAAAGACGTTAAGGAAGTACTGCATGACATCGTCAAGGATGAAGTGCGCCGCCTGATTACGCATGACAAAGTGCGTCCGGATGGCCGTAAGCTGGATGAAATCCGTCCGATCGAATGTGATACTGCATTGTTGCCGCGTACACACGGTTCCGGGCTCTTTACCCGTGGACAAACACAAATTCTTAGCGTATGTACATTAGGTGCGCTTGGAGATGTGCAGATTCTGGATGGTATCGATCCGACCGAAACCAAACGTTTCATGCATCATTACAACTTCCCGCCGTTCAGCGTAGGGGAAGCCCGCCCGCTTAGAGCACCGGGACGCCGCGAAATCGGTCACGGGGCATTGGGTGAACGTGCCCTTTCCAAGGTTATTCCTAGTGAAACTGAATTTCCGTACACGATCCGTCTGGTATCGGAAGCGATTGAATCCAACGGTTCGACTTCCCAGGCAAGTATCTGCGCCAGTATTCTGGCAATGATGGATGCAGGGGTACCTATCAAGGCTCCTGTAGCCGGCGTAGCTATGGGTCTGATCAAAGACGGAGAGCATGTCTCCATTCTGACAGACATCCAGGGTATGGAAGATCATCTTGGTGATATGGACTTTAAGGTAGCGGGTACTGCTGAAGGTGTAACCGCAATTCAGATGGATATCAAGATTGCCGGTATTGACCGCAAGATTCTGAAGGAAGCGTTGGAGCAAGCCAGAGAAGGACGTTTGTTCATCCTCGGCAAGATGATGGAAGCTATCTCTGAGCCAAGACCTAGCCTGTCCCAATATGCGCCTAAGATCATTATCATCAACATCAATCCGGACAAAATCCGTGATGTTATTGGTGCCGGCGGTAAGATCATTAACAAGATCATCGAAGAAACCGGCGTAAAGATCGACATCGAGCAGGATGGACGCGTATTTATCGGCTCTTCCAACGAAGCCATGATCCAAAAAGCCCGCGGCATCATCGAAGGCATTGTGAAGGAAGTTCAAGTCGGTGAAATCTATGTAGGTACGGTTCGCCGCATTGAGAAGTTCGGTGCTTTTGTTGAACTGATTCCCGGCAAAGACGGTCTGGTGCACATCTCCCAGCTGTCCACAGAGCGCGTAGCCAAAGTAGAAGATGTTGTGGCTATTGGCGATACGATTACTGTAAAAGTAACCGAAATTGACCAGCAGGGCCGCGTCAACTTGTCGCGCAAAGCGGTATTGACTTCAGAAGCCGGAGCGAAGGCTTAAGCTTCGCATTGCTTTTTGCAGCAGGCATTACGTGATATTTTTAAGAAGAGACAGAAGCATTTGCGTCTGGCTCTTTTTTAAAATAGGTTATATTCTCAGATTATTTTGGCAGAAACGGACTTCTTCCCAGGCAGGGCGGTAATTCCGTTTCTTTTTGATGTGCTTAAGCCGGGTAAGAAGCATATTTTTCTCCTGTGATTCATAGTCTGGGACAAAGAGTCCTGTACGATCTGTGCGTAGGGAGGAAAAACGTCATGAAGACGGACAAGGCAGCACTGGTGCTGGCCTGTATTGCTGTTGTAATCGGGATTGGCAGCACATACAGACCTGTGAAGGAAATGCTGGCCCAGCTTAAGCCGGAGGATGGACTGGCCGTAATGGCTAATCATCCCAAGGAACAAAATGAGGAGCTGCGTTTACTAATTCAGAGCGAGGCAGCCAAACTGAATGCAGCACCTCTAGATGCCACTGTAGACCGCATTTGGAAAGCCATTCCGGGCTATAACGGGCTCGAGGTAGATGTAGGAGCAACGTACCGCAATGCACTGCTGAAAGGTCCGGGTGACGGTCTTAAGCTGGTTTACCGCCAAATTCGGCCTAAGGTCTCCTTAAATGATCTCGGAGCGCATCCGATCTACCGGGGCAATCCGGCCAAACCCATGGTCTCACTGATGATCAACGTAGCCTGGGGCAATCAGTATATTGAACCGATGCTGGACATTTTGGATGAGGAAAAGGTGAAGGTAACCTTTTTTCTGGACGGCAGCTGGCTCAGTAAAAATAAAGAACTGGCTGCAGAGATGCAGAAGCGTGGTCACGAAATGGAGAATCATGCTTACACTCATCCGAATATGAGTACATTAAGCCGGGCGCGGGCGACAGCGGAGATCCAGAAGACACAAATCCTCCTCAAGGAGAGCCTGGGAGTTACGAATCAGTGGTTCGCTCCCCCTTCAGGTGATTTTGATCAGGAAACGGTGGACATAGCTGCATCCTTGGGGCTGAAAACAGTGCTGTGGACGCTGGATACGGTCGATTGGCGGAATCCTTCCCCGGAATCTGTAATTGCTAAGATAAGTGCCAAGACAGAGCCTGGAACGCTAATACTGATGCATCCGACGGCAGCTTCTTCCAAGGCACTGAAGGGCATGATACGGGCGATCAGAGCAAAGGGCCTGCAGCTTGGAACAGTCAGCCAGACGTTGTCAGCAGAGCGGCTGATGCCCTCCGAAGTTGAGTGAGTCGTTAATTTCTGGTAGGATTAGAGTCGCGCTTAACAAATCTACAGGACAGAAACAAGGCTGTGCCAGGAGGACTTAGAATTGGACAAAATCGTATTATCAAACGGCCTGCGAGTGGTGACAGAGAAGATTCCCACCGGCCGATCCGTTTCCTTTGGAATCTGGGTCAAAACGGGCTCCCGCAATGAGAACCCCTTGAATAACGGGATTTCTCATTTTATTGAACATATGCTGTTTAAGGGCACTGACCGCTTCAGCGCCAAAGATATTGCCGAACAGTTTGATGCGATTGGCGGCAACGTCAATGCATTCACCTCGAAGGAATATACATGCTATTATGCAAAGGTGCTCGATGAGCATCTCCCGATTGCTGTGGATGTGCTCTCCGATATGTTCTTCCGTTCACGCATGGACGCCGAAGAATTGGCGAAGGAGAAGAATGTTATCCTCGAGGAGATCTCCATGTGCGAGGACACGCCGGATGATCTGGTCCATGACCTGATGTGCGCAGCCGCTTATGGGGAACATCCGCTGGCGTATTCGATTCTTGGTCTTAAGGAACGCCTGCTGGCAATGACGCCGGATGATCTGCGCGCCTATATGAAGGCTCAGTATACGATTGAAAATACAGTGATCAGCGTAGCGGGCAACATTGACGATAACCTGATTGGGCTGCTGGAGCGCCATTTTGGTTCATTTGACAATCATGGTGAGGCTTCTGTACTGACAGCTCCCGATTTCCATGGCGAGCTGCTTTTCCACCGCAAAAAAACAGAGCAGAACCACATTTGTATTTCGCTGCCGGGTGTACAGAGCGGCGGACCGCTGCAATATCCGATGGTACTCTTAAACAACGCTATTGGCGGTGGAATGAGCTCACGTCTGTTCCAGGAGATCCGGGAGAAGCGCGGATTGGCCTACTCGGTGTATTCTTATCATAGCTCCCAGGCAGACAGCGGCCTGTTCACCGTGTATGCGGGGACAGCGCCGAAGCAGACCAAAGAGGTTACGGAGCTGATCAAGGAAATGCTGCATGAGCTTGCTGTGAAGGGTATCAGTGAAGATGAGCTGAGAAAAGGCAAGGAGCAGCTCAAAGGCAGTCTGATCCTAAGCCTCGAGAGCACCAGCAGCCGGATGAACCGGATTGGAAAAAATGAGCTGATGCTGGGTAGGCATGATACTTTGGATGATATGATTGACAAAATCGGGCGGGTTACAATGGATGATTTGAACCTGCTGCTGGATCAAATGTTTGCTGAACCTCTCGCACTGGCGATGGTCGGCTCCACAGATAAAGCGATTGCCAATGTTAGGAGAGATGATCTTGTCTTATTACGTTCAAATTAACAAGCTTCCGGGTAATGAGGATGTGCTGCTGCCGCGCAAAATGTCGGAGCAGGCATCCGGATACGATCTGTATGCCTCTGTAGCCGAGCAGGTGGTGCTTGCTCCGGGTGAGCGTGCACTGATCCCTACAGGAATCGCCCTGGCGATGCCGGACGGGCTGGAGGCACAAATCCGCCCGCGCAGCGGCCTGGCCTTTAAGCATGGCATCACCTGCCTGAACACACCGGGCACCATCGATGCTGATTACCGGGGTGAAATCAAGGTGCTGCTGATTAACCTGGGCCAGGAGCCTTTTGCGATTGCCCGCAATGAGCGGATTGCCCAGATGGTTTTCCAGGCTGTTCCGCCTGTGACGCTGGTCGAAGTTGAAGAGCTGTCTGAAACCGAGCGCGGTGCCGGCGGCTTTGGTCATACAGGGAAGTAAAGTGATGCAGTTCTAGATTTTTATGCTAAAAGCTTGCGGATAATCCGCCCATGCCGGGCGAAATCCGCAAGCTTTTTTTATTTTCGGACGGAGGTTTCCTCATACACTTCTGCCCGGGCACTACGCAGCTTCAAGGGGTTGACCTCCCGCACGCTACCCGAGATATTCGCCCAGGAATTATTCTCCGCTCATCACCCATCCGCAGAACCCGGCATAAGATGCTCTATAGTCGATAGTGTATGTGGAAAGGAGCGTCATCCCTATGCTTACTGGCATCAGGATCGTGTTCCTGGGCGGGGACGCGAGACAGCTTGAAGTGATTCGAAAATGCGTGGAAATGGATGCGACGGTAAGCGCCGCCGGGTTCGAAAAATGGGAAGCCCCTAGCCCGGGGGTGAACCTGGCACAGCTGTCGCCGGAGCTGCTCGGCAGTGCGGATGTACTGGTGCTGCCTACGGTAGGATGTGACGAGGAAGGGAATATCAACGCGCTGTTCTCCACCGGACGCCTGCAGCTGCTGGATGAGCATGCTGCAGCACTCCCGCAGGGCTCAACCGTATATACCGGTATGGCCAAAAGTTATTTGCGCAGTCTGTGCGCTAAATATTCCTTGAAGCTCGTAGAGCTGCTGAACAGGGATGATGTAGCGATCTATAACTCCATTCCGACAGCGGAAGGCGCACTAGTCATGGCCATTCAGAATACCGATTTTACGATCCACGGATCCGTTTCGATGGTGCTGGGCATGGGCCGGACCGGATTTACAATGGCAAGGGCATTGCAGGGATTAGGCTCTACTGTAAAAGTGGGTGTCCGGAAGCAGGATCACTATGCCCGTGCGGAAGAGATGGGCTGGAAGCCCTTTATGACCGCTGAACTGCTGCAGCAGGTGACGGATACCGACCTGATCTTTAATACGATACCGAGCATGATTATCACGGCGCAGGTGCTCTCCAGGATACCTAAGCATTGCGTCATTATCGATTTGGCCTCAGCTCCGGGCGGCTGTGATTTCCGGTACGCGGAGAAGCGGGGAATCAAGGCTATGCTTGCACCCGGATTGCCAGGGATCGTAGCCCCGAAAAGTGCCGGGATGATTATGGGAAGTGCGCTGGTACAGTCGATCTCGGAGGAGACTTTAAACAAGGGGGACCAATAAATGGATTGGCATGGAAAAACAGTAGGTTATGCCATCACCGGCTCACACTGCACGTTTGCTGAGGTGATGCCGCAGATACAGCGGTTTATGGACGGAGGAGCCAATGTGGTGCCGATTGTTTCGGCATCTGTACTGAACACGGACACACGCTTCGGCACATCGGAAAATTGGCTGAAACAGTTGAAAGATATAACGGGGAATGATATCATTTCTACAATTGTTGAAGCGGAACCGCTGGGTCCATCCAAGCTGCTCGATGTGCTCACCATAGCTCCTTGCACAGGGAATACAACGAGCAAACTGGCTAACGCGATGACTGACAGCCCTGTACTGATGGCAGCCAAATCGCAGATGCGTAATGGCCGTCCGCTCGTGCTGGCGATTTCCACTAATGACGGTCTAGGCCTGAACGCAGCGAATATTGCGAAGCTTCTGGTAGCCAAACATATTTATTTTGTACCGTTCGGCCAGGATAACCCCGAAGGCAAGCCTAATTCGCTTGTAGCGCGCATGGAACTCATTCCCGAGGCCTGCTACGCGGCCCTGCAGGGCAAACAGCTGCAGCCGATGATTATCGAACGGTTTCATTCAGCATAGCATGAATGTCTGCCAGAGCAGACCTGATCATAGGCTTCAAATCTGCCGTCCTCATTCTGAGGGCGGTTCAACACTTTTTTCAGCAATCCCGGAACCGGAATTGTAACTTGAGAGGAGCGTCATCCCTATGCTGACTGGCATCAGGACCGTGTTCCTGGGCGGAGACGCAAGACAGCTTGAAATGATCCGCAAATGTGTAGAAATGGATGCTGTAGTCTATGCCGCCGGGTTTGAAGAATGGAAATTCCCTATCCCAGGTGTGAGGCTGGAGCCGCTCTCACCGGAATTGCTGGGCTGCGCGGATGTACTCGTGCTGCCCGCATCAGGCTGTGATGAAGAGGGGAATCTGACCGCGGCGTTTTCTTCCGGCCCCATGCGGCTGCTGGAGGAACACTTTACAGCGCTGCCAACAGGCTGTACGGTGTATACTGGTATAGCCAAAAACTATTTGCGCAGCCTGTGCGCCAGCTATTCGCTGAGATTGGTTGAATTGCTGAGCCGGGATGATGTGGCTATCTACAATTCTATTCCGACCGCAGAAGGCGCGCTGGTTGTGGCCATACAGCATACCGATTTTACCATTCATGGTTCATGCTCGGTGGTGCTTGGCATGGGAAGGATCGGGTTTACGATGGCCAGAACGCTGCAAGGCCTGGGAGCCCGTGTCAAGGTGGGAGTGAGGAAGCCGGAGCATTACGCGCGTGCAGAGGAGATGGGCTGGAAGCCCTTTAGGACTGATACACTGCCGGAGCATGTGACAGAATCCGACCTTATCTTTAATACTATACCAAGCATGATCCTTACAGCTGAGGTGCTATCGAGAATTCCCAAGCATTGTGTCATTATTGATTTGGCCTCCGCCCCCGGGGGATGTGATTTCCGGTATGCAGAGCAGCATGGGATCAAAGCGATCCCTGCACTGGGACTTCCGGGGATTGTGGCTCCAAGAACAGCGGGAATGATTATGGGGAGTGCACTGGTACAGTCAATATCGGACGAGGCTTTGCACAACCGGCTGTAAATTGTAAGGATGGCAGTTTATTCTGAGTTTCAAAGTATAGACCTGGCGTAACAAGAGCCGTTTCTTTGGATTTTAGACAGTTCTTCTGCGCATCATCAGTGTGCTTGCTTAGAGAAGTAATGGAGGAATTATATAATGGGTATTTTAGTGCAAAAATTTGGCGGGACCTCACTTTCCACTCCGATGGCCAGAGAGCATGTTATCCGCCATGTCAAACGGGAGCTTGCCAGCGGATTCAGCCTTGTTGTTGTAGTGTCAGCCATGGGCCGCAAAGGCGAGCCCTATGCTACTGACACCTTGCTGGACTGGGCTGTGCAGAACGGCAATTCACTGCCGGACCGCGAAAAGGATCTTCTGATGTGCTGCGGAGAGATTATCTCTGCCACTACACTATGCGGATTGCTGGAGCAGGAAGGCATCCGTTCTACCGTGCTGACAGGGGCTCAGGCGGGCTTTTTGACTGACAGCAGCTACGGCAATGCAAGAATTCTGGATGTGCGCACGGAACGGATTCTACGGGAACTGCGTGAGCATAAAGTAGTAATAGTAACCGGGTTTCAGGGTCAGACCGAAGCCGGGGATTTCACAACTCTTGGAAGAGGCGGCAGCGATACCTCAGCGACGGCCCTGGGAGCTGCACTTCGTGCGGATATAGTCGATATCTATACCGATGTGGATGGAATTCTCACTGCTGATCCGCGGATTGTGGAAGATGCGAAGCCGCTGACCTATGTCAGTTATACTGAAATCTGTAATATGGCTTACCAGGGGGCTAAGGTCATTCATCCGCGTGCAGTGGAGATTGCCATGCAGGCCCAGATCCCGGTCCGTGTGCGTTCTACGTTCTCCGAAGCGGAAGGAACACTGGTCACCCATCCTGAAGGGTTCAGTGACGTTTCCCACGGCATTGTAGACCGTTTTGTGACGGGGATCGCCTATGTAAGCAATATTACGCAAATATCCGTGGAATGTCCTGATGGGAACGGCACGGGAGTGCAGCTGCAGATATTCAAGAGTATGGCCGACAGCGGCATCAGTGTGGATTTTATCAATGTAACACCGTCGGAAGCACTTTATACTGTGAATGACGACAAATCAGAGCAGGCGATCGCTGCGCTTCAGGAGCTGGGTCTCCGGCCCAAAAGCCTGTCCGGCTGCGCCAAAGTATCGGTCATCGGCGGCGGTATTAACGGTGTGCCCGGCATCATGGCCCGGATCGTTGAAGCACTGAGCTCGCAAAATATTCAGATTCTGCAGTCGGCAGATTCGAATACCACTATTTGGGTTCTTGTGAAGAAGGAAGATATGGTGCAGTCGCTGCGTGCGCTGCATGCCAAATTTGAATTGCACCGCTGACAGGAGGAATTCAAAGTGGATTTCGGTAGATTAATCACTGCGATGGTAACGCCCTTTCACGGGGATGGAGAAATCAACTGGGAAGCAACTTCCCGGTTAGTGGATTATTTGATTGAAGAGCAGAAATCCGAAGCACTGGTGGTTTGCGGAACGACGGGGGAATCACCTACCTTAACCGACGAGGAGAAGCTGCAGCTGTTCTCTTATGTTCTGAAAAAAGCGGACGGACGCTGTAAGATTATCGCCGGAACGGGTAGCAATAGCACCAGACATTCCATACATCTTACGAAGGAAGCGGAGAAACTCGGCGTAGACGGAGTGCTTCTTGTCGTTCCT
>CAKMKL010000335.1 GCA_927443375.1 uncultured Paenibacillus sp.
TCCCGTTTTATACAGAGTTTATCCGGCTGAGAACCCGGCCATCCTCTGCTCTATGTACCCAGCTTCTCCTAGCCTATTCTAGCATATGCAGGCTTACGACTTCTACTTGAGACCAAGCTGCGGCGGCCGCCTACTTCTGAGACTTTTAATATAATGCTGATCAGCACCGGTCAAGGATGGTAATCCCGGATAATAATGGGCCAGATTTCTTGTACGGAATAAGGCTCTTTTGGGATTATGATCGGGCTGATGATTGAAGTGATTCCGAGTGAAATTGTGCTCGCGTACGGCGGCTATCTGGTTTCACAAGGTGATATTAATTTTTTTGGAGCGATTGTTTTTGGTACGGTTGGCGGTGTAATTGCCCAGATTTTTGTATACTGGATCGGCCGTTATGGCGGAAGGCCTGTACTGGAGAAGTACGGAAAATACATTTTTATCAAGAAAAAACATATCGACCATTCCGAGGAATGGTTCAAAAAGTACGGCACGGGTGTTATCTTTACCGCGCGCTTTATTCCGGTTGTCCGCCACGCCATCTCAGTGCCTGCCGGAATTTCACGCATGCCGCTGGGTAAATTCACTCTGCTCACAACACTTGCAGTAATACCGTGGAGCACCCTCTTTGTTTATTTGGGCTACACCCTTGGCGATAAATGGGAGACGATAGATGAGGTCGCCGCTAAATATACCCATGAGCTGATTCTGGCCGCAATTGCTATTATCGTTATATACTTCCTGTTCAAATGGTACAAATCCAAAAAGAAAGGTAGTGCAGTATGAAACAGAATGTAGCTCATAAATTTGGTAAGGGACTGACCCCGCGCCAGTTCGTAGAGAGCATGACCAAAAATCAGCAGGCCTTTGAATCCTGGTACGAGAAATTTGCCTGGGACAACGGGGAAGACCGTGAATATTTCGAGAGCCTGAACCACCGCGATGACCTGCGCGTGCTTATTCTGGCTGCGGACTGGTGCGGGGACGTTGTGCGCAATGTGCCGGTCGTGTTCCGGATTCTGGAGACCGCGGGCATCAAGACTGAGGTGCTGATTCTGGAAGAAAACCAGGAGGTTATGGATGACTTTCTGACCATGGGCGGAAGATCCGTGCCAGTTGTTATTTTTGCCGATACCGGCGGTTATGTTCTGGGTCATTGGGGGCCCCGTCCGGAACATGTGCAGTCACTGATGCGCACCTTTAAACAGGAGAACCCGGACCGGGAAGCAGCCGACTATGAGAGCAAAATCGCGGAGGTACGCAAGGCAATGGGGCAGGCCTACGGGGAAGGAACGGAGTCACACGCAGTTATTGCCAAAGAGCTGCGCAGCCTGATTTCCGGCTTCTGATCGGTATGCTGAATATTCGTTCCTATAATCTGGGACCGCTCCAGACCAATGCCTATCTGTTAACCGGAGCTGATCCGCAGCGCGGCGTGATTATCGACCCCGGCATGAATCCGGCTGCGCTTGTGCGCGCCATAGAAGGTATGGAAATTGAAGCGATCCTGCTGACGCATGCCCACTTTGACCATATCGGTGGTGTGGATCAAATCCGCAAAGCGAAGAATTGCCCTGTATACTTGCATGCCTTGGAGAGTGAATGGCTCGGCAGCCCCAAGCTGAACGGTTCACTGATGTGGCCGGATGCCTCACCTTCGATAAGTACACTACCTGCGGAATATGATCTTGCAGAGGGTCAGACCCTGAAGCTGCTCGGACTCACCTTCCGTGTATTTCACACCCCGGGCCATTCGCCGGGAAGCGTCAGCTTCCTGTGCGGGAATGACCTGTTTTCCGGGGATGTCCTGTTTAAGCTCGGTGTAGGACGCACAGATCTGCCTGGAGGCCGGGAGCGGGATCTGATCGATTCCATCCGCGGTAAGCTCTACCGCCTGGACGAAGAGGTGAAGGTGTACCCGGGACACGGCCCGCGGACGACCATCGGTTTCGAGCGGCAGAACAACCCTTATGTGCCTATGCAGTGAGGCTATTCTATACTAAGCGACAAAAAGCGGGAAAATAGAGATGGACAGAAAGATACAAAGTTGCTACAATACTGTTAATTAAATGTAACATTTACCTCGCGAAGCACGCAGACTGCGGAAATTAATCCCGGTTTGCGTTCTTTTTTTGTTTATATACAGGTTTAGTTGGCATGGGAGGCAGAGCATTGAAGAACGATACATACTATCGACTGGATAAGGGACAGCAGAAAACAACGGGAGAGAGCGCTGGAGATATCGTTTTTTATCCCCCGGCTGTTAATGAAGCCTCAGGCGGAGAGAAGACGCGGAGCAGATTGTATTTCTGGAGGTTTCCCGGCCTCCAGGCAGATCTGTGCG
>CAKMKL010000336.1 GCA_927443375.1 uncultured Paenibacillus sp.
ATCGGTTCATTACCGAATACTTGCGGTGTAGAATAAGAAGGGAGGGACCGCTTAAATGGAATGGCTAGAACTGATTTTCGGATTTTTCATGGCTAATCTGCTCGGTTATGGCGGCGGCCCCTCCTCCATTCCGCTGATGTACGAGGAGATAGTCCCGCATTACGGTTGGCTCACCGACGGGCAATTTTCTAATATGCTGGCCCTCGGCAATGCCCTGCCTGGACCGATTGCCACCAAAATCGCCGCTTACGTCGGCTATGATGTCTATGGCTGGGCCGGAGTGGCCGCTGCGCTGCTTGCTACCGTCCTCCCCTCTGCCGCTGCGCTGATTATCCTCCTCCAGGTCATGCAGAAATATAAGCAGTCGCCTGTCGTAAAAGGAATGACTCTGCTCGTGCAGCCGGTAATTGCTATTATGATGACTGTGCTTACGATTCAAATGGCGAAGAGTCCGGCAGAAGCCATCGGGATCTGGCAGACACTCATCATCGCCGCAATAGCTTTTGCCGCCATGAAGTGGCTGAAGCTGCATCCTGCGCTTGTGATTGTCGCCGCTTTTGCCTATGGAGCGTTTCTGCTTCCTTATACGGTCTAATCGCTGCCGGAACACTCAGGCCTTCATTTCAAAATATACTGCGACAGCACCGCCTGCACCTCATAAATGTTGACCGATTTATTGAACGTCTTCTTCAGCGGCAGGGCACTTCCGGATACATACAGACACAGCTCCGCATCCAGATCAAAGTGGCCCGCCGTCTCCACGGAATAATGTGAAATGCTTTTATAAGGTATGGAGTGGTACTGTGTCTTCTTGCCGGTTACGCCCTGTTTATCGACGAGAATCAGCCGTTTATCCGTAAAAATAAACATATCCCTGATTAGCTTATATGCCCGTTCAATCTTCTCCTGAGGGGCCAGAATCCGCGCGTACTCCCGCTGTACATCGGTTAGCTCAACCTGGGTTGCATTGCCCAGGAGCCCGTTAAAAATCGCCATAGTCTCTCCTCTTTCCCGTGAAAAAATTTGGGCGGCCAGCACCGCTCCCTAACATCCTACTTGTGCCGTCGGAGTTATATGCGGTAAAAAATCCCTTTCGCTCTTGCATATTCTGATGACATTGGTTAAACTAACTATAAATTTGTTACGAAGGAGGTGTGGAGGAATGGATCGCAATTGGACCAACAGTGTTATTAGCCGGCTGCCTATCGCTATGGCTGGCATCGTTCATGTAAATGTACAGGGCGGGAGAAGTCTGTCCATTTACAAGAATTTAATAACACAAAACCATTGTGAAATGCCTTTCCAGCCACACTTCTACGGATAACCAGACCGGAGAACTGTTCAAGGCCGCGGGGAAATTTCCCCGCGGCTTTTTTATGTTCTTTTTCGGCCTCCATCCTGATCAAGCGGCTCAGGGCATTCTAAAAAGGAGAATTCACATGATCATCTCATGTCAAAACGTTCAAAAATACCACGGTGCCCAGCTCGTACTGAGTGACATCACCTTCGATATCCGTCAGGGCGAAAAGATCGGCCTGATCGGCCGCAACGGCTGCGGTAAAACCACCCTCTTCCGGCTGCTGAGCGGAGAAGAACGTCCGGATCAAGGACAAATATCCATCCGCCGGGGCAGCATTGCCGGCCTGCTCGCACAGATCCAAGAAGCCGACGCTCAGGAGACCGTCTATGCCGTTCTGCAGCGCAGCTTTGCCGAACCTCTCGCCTGGCAGAGCCGGCTACGGGAAATGGAGCAGCAAATGTCCGGGCTGGACGCCGGGACTGAGGAAGCTGCCTGGAACAGGCTGCTCAAGGAATACGGCAGCCTGCAGGAGAAATTCGAAGCGGCCGGAGGCTATGAGATCGACTCATCCATCCAGCGCGTCGCGCAAGGCCTCGGCATTGCGGCCTCCCAATATGACCGCGTGTTCGCTTCCCTCTCCGGCGGCGAGAAAACAAAGGTCGGTCTGGCAGAGCTGCTGCTGCGCCGCCCTGACGTTCTGCTGCTTGACGAGCCGACCAATCACCTGGATATGGAGGCAATCGAATGGCTGGAGCAGTACCTCCAGACCTATGACGGCACAGTCCTGGCCATTTCCCATGACCGCTATTTCCTCGATGCTGTCGTCAGGAAGGTGGTTGAAATTGAAGACGGAGAAGCCATTACCTACCACACCAATTACAGCGGTTATCAGATAGAGAAAGAGGCCAGGCTGCTTCAGCAGTTCGCCGATTACCAGGAGCAGCAAAAGAAAATCAAACAGATGCAAGAAAGCATCAAGCGGCTGATCGAATGGGGCAACCGCTCCAACCCGCCGAATCCTTCCTTCCACCGCCGGGCCGCCTCGATGCAAAAGGCGCTGGACCGGATGGTCAAGGTCAAACGTCCGGTCCTGGAGCGCAAAGCGATGGATCTGCAGCTGCAGCAGGATGACCGGACCGGTAATCAGGTCGTTATCCTGGACCAGATCAGCAAAAGCTACGGCAGCCTCACCCTGTTCACAGGCGCCAGTGATATCCTGAGATACGGAGAAACCACGGCCCTCATCGGAGGCAACGGCGCCGGCAAAAGCACCCTGCTGCGGATGATTCTCGGCCAGGAGGCCCCTGACAGCGGAAGCTGTACACTGGGCTCACGGGCGGCTGTGGGTTATCTCGCCCAGGAAGCCGTTCCTGTGGACGGCAAGCTGTCTGTACTGCGTTATTTCCGCGAAGAGGCGGGACTGGAGGAAGGCGAAGCCCGCGGACAGCTTGCACGCTTCCTCTTCTACGGCAGTGATGTGTTCAAGGACATCACCAATCTTTCCGGCGGAGAGTGGACGCGGCTGCGCTTCGCGGTGCTGATGCACCGCCGTCCAAACCTTCTCATCCTTGATGAGCCGACGAATCATCTCGATATTGATTCCCGCGAGGCGCTGGAAGAAGCGCTGGAGGAATTCCCCGGCACCGTGCTGGCGGTTTCCCATGACCGCTATTTCATCAACCGCTGCTTCGGCAAGCTGTGGTCTATCGAAGACGGCCGGTTCTATGCATTCTCCGGGAATTATGAATATTACAAGGAAAAACAGGCCGAGAAAGCCGCTGCCCGTTCTTCAGAGGCAGAGGCTGCGGGTTCAAAAGCCGGCGGTCCGCTGAAAGGCGCTTCCGCACGAGGCAGCAGCTCCACTTCTCCCGCATCTTCCCGCAAACCGCTTGCTGCGGTCCTTTGGGAGGAGGAGATCGCCGCAGCCGAAGAACGGGTGAGCCTGATTGATGCCGAGATGCTGGAGCCCTCCATCGCCAGCGATGCGCTGAAGCTGGCTGAGCTCCAGCGTTCGCGGGATGCCGCTCAGGCCAAGCTGGATGACTTATATACCGCCTGGATGAACGAAGCGGAATTAGTTTGAGGGGTGAAGATGACCGTTCGCTAGAGTCGTGGCGTAGTGTGTGAGAACTTCCGTGTGGTGCATGTGAAGCAAATCCCGTAGCGAGAAGCAAAAAGGCGGTGCCCTCCTTAAACAGTGGGCACCGCCTTTTTTTATAGAGCATGATGTTGTACGCATTAAAAAGGCCGCTTCTTCCGTGGCGGAGAGGCAGCCTTCATTGTATAGTTGCAATTCATGTAGGATGTAATTCTGCGGACGCTGTTTACCGCCAGATTCCTGTGATCCAGCCGAATACTGAGATCCATAAGGGAATGCTGATCAGAATACCCCATACCAGTCCGGTAGCAATATTGCCTTCGGCAGGACGTATTACACTCTCCTGTGTAAGCGGAAGTCTCAACTCTTCTTGTTCCATGCGATCCCCTCCTAAAATATCTTATCGTCACAGTAGAGGAAAAAATGTAGACCGCCCGGCCCAAAAAGTTATGTTTCCGGATAATTTTTTAGATATAAAGGCTCAGCGGTTTTTTTTGAAAAGGCTTTCATAATTATTATTAACCAGTTTTTGGCTAATTAAAACTTATATTTCACTTTGTCATACATTATATGTAGTTTACTAGTCCAAAATGACTGCCTTTTCGGGATTATTCAAGAATTCGAACAGCATTTCGATCTGCTTTTCCGTATTCCGTTCCTGCGACAGCTCAGGCAGTTCATCTTCACCAAAAAAGCCGACTCCGTTAGTTTCTACACCTTCCGATGCTTCTCCTCCTGTAATCCGGCACAGAATAAAAAATTTATATACATGATAAGGCTCCGGCGGGTGGTTATGGAACTTTTTGTCCAGCACAGCCAGCAGACGTATCGCTTCAGCCTGATAACCCGACTCTTCAGCGATTTCTTTGACAGCCACCTCACTCGGCGACAGCCCGATATCCCCCCAGCCCCCGGGAAGCGCCCAGTTACCGTCAAGCTTCTCGCGGACCAGCAAAATTTTCCCGTCCTGAAAAATAACGCCGCGGATATCCACCTTTGGTGTACAGTATCCTTCATCCTCTGCAAAAGCGAGCCGGATCTTCTCCTTGCTCTCAAACGTATAATTCGCCAGAATATCTACGCTAAGCTCACGCAGTGCCTGATACCGCTCAATATCGTACACATCCTTGGCGTATGTAAGACCCGTCTGGGCAATGGCCTGAATTTCCTTAGCCCAGGTCAACCATTTCGCTTCATCACAGCAGCGCCTCCACTTCAGTTTTTATGTTTCTGCGGATTAAGTTATCTGCAAAGCATCAAATGACGGGAGAACAGGCCCTTTTTGGCCACACAGCGGTCTATAATTTCAAACCCGGCAGCTGCGATCATTTCGTCCATCGCTTCAATGGCTACAATGACAACCCGGTCAGCAATTCTGCGGGCATTGACCAGGATATCAAACTGTTCTTCCGGCGTGATGCTGGAGTACAAATTATAAGGCATGTCCACAACCGCTGCATCGTAATGCTCTGTTATGTCGGCAATATCACCCAGGGTGACCTCACTTTCAAAGCCGAAATGGGCAATATTCGTCCGTGCTCCCGCCGCTATGAAGGGATTAATGTCACGTCCGACAATATCAATTCCCATAGACAGCGCTTCGACCATTACCGTTCCGATGCCGCAGCAAGGATCAATAGCTCTGATACCGGCCGGCTGCGGTACAGCCATATTGACTGCTGCCCGGGCCACGCGCGTACTGAGCGCAATGGAGTAACTGCGCGGTTTCTTCATTTGGCGGAACCAGGTCGCTTGGTTCTTATGATAGGTCCCAAAGTACCAGCGGCCGCCCAGCGTTACAATACCATACACTAGCTCCGGACGGTTTACATCCGCCTCTCCCTCGATGCGCAGGCCGATTTCCCGTTCAATCACTCTGCGTTCATCGTACTCTATTTTGTCCTCCGGGGACAAATCATTGGTCTTTACAAAAATTACCTTAAAGGTCTTTCCGTCCACCTCTACCTGCTCTGTCTGCTTATAAATTTCCGGCAGGCTGTCTCCGGCGTACATAACATCAATCCGTTCCTTAATAAACGGACTGCGGCTGACTTCTACATTAATACTGCTGGCGAAGATACCCGGAGGAATTACTTGGCCAAACAAACAGCGCAGCTCCATTCCGCATAAGTCCAGCTCGTCCCCGGAACAGGCATATGTATAAATATAAGCGGGAATCTCTCCCGGCTGAGCTTGTTTCATTTCATGCTCCAAACCTGATTGTGAATTCGCTGACACTATTATTCCGCTCCTATCGCTTCCGCCGCTGGCGGCGCTGTTGTTTCTTCCAGGCCGTCTGCCGTTAAGGCATCCTCTAGCCTGCTGTCATAGCTTATACGCGCGCTGGTAATTTCTTCACGATTCCCGTTTACCCATCCGACCAGAGAAGTCAACGGCTGCAGCAGAGACTCTCCCAGCGCGGTTAGACCGTATTCAACGGTTAAGGGGACCGTGGGTGTTGCTTTGCGCCAGACCATGCCATCCCGCTCCAGATGGCGAAGGGTCTGGGCCAGCATCCGCTGTGAGATACCAACGGAGCGCCGCTGCAGCTCTTTGAACCTCAAGGGCCCTTTACCGAGATTGACGATGATCAGCACACTCCACTTGTCGCCGACCCGGTCCAGAATCTGCAGGGTAACGGTGCAATCCTCCAGCAGCGGCTGCAGCCGGCCTTGAGCAGGCAATGATTGGTCCATAATAGTTACCTCCATGTAACCTAAGCAACGAATAGTGCCTTTCTGCGCCGTAGGTCAGTTAAGTCTAGCATGGTTACTGAACGTAATCAACAACCGGAAGGGAACTGATCTAATTTGTAAATACTCGCTATTGTAAACACCGGCGCGGGACCGGAGGGTATGCCGATTTGTAATCTGTTTTGATCCATAATGACTTCTCCAGTATAATGGATGCATTACACTGCCAAACTAGCCGGTGGTCAATTAACGGCCCGGTTCAGGTTTTTAGCTTATCTGGACGGTTTTGCGCAGCGAAACTCCAAGGAGGTACATATTCACTATGACTTATGAACACTATTTTCAGGCTGAACGCGAAGCTCAGCTCGCTGAACTGAAGGAATGGCTGGCCATTCCCAGTATTTCTGCCCTTTCCGTACATAAAGAGGATGTGAACTCGGCAGCCCGTTGGCTGACTGACACCCTCAAACGCGCCGGACTGGAGAATATAGAAATCCATCCTACTGCAGGTCATCCTGTGATTTATGCGGATTATCTGCATGCTCCAGGGAAGCCGACTATTCTCGTCTACGGCCACTATGATGTTCAGCCGGTAGATCCGCTACATCTGTGGACAACGCCTCCGTTTGAACCGGAAATCCGCGACGGCAAGCTCTATGCTCGCGGAGCTACTGACGATAAAGGCCAGGTGTTCATGCACATCAAAGCCATCGAAGCTATCCTTAAGCAGGAAGGTGCGCTGCCGGTCAATATCAAGCTGTGTATCGAAGGTGAAGAAGAGATCGGCAGCGTGAATCTGCCGCCGTTCCTGGAAGCAAGCAAGGATAAGCTTGCAGCAGATGCGGTACTTGTCTCCGACACCGCACTTCTGGAACGCGGACGCCCGGCGATCTGCACCGGACTCCGCGGCCTCTGCTCCCTTGAAGTCAGCGTCCATACGGCTTCTACAGATTTGCACTCCGGCTCTTACGGCGGCGGGGTCCCCAACGCACTGCACGCGCTGGTCTCCTTGCTCAGCTCGCTTCATGATGACAAAGGCCGCGTAGCCGTTGAAGGCTTCTACCAGGGCGTGCCTGAGCTCTCCCCGCTTCTGCGTGAAGAGTTCGCCAAACAGGGTGTGAATGAAGAGAAGATCAGAGAAGCCCTCGGCCTTGACCAGCTGTACGGTGAAGAAGGCTACAGCTTTGTTGAGCGGGTCGGCGCCCGTCCGACGCTTGAGCTTAACGGTGTCTACGGCGGCTTCCAGGGGGAAGGCAGCAAAACTGTCATTCCTAAGGAAGCTCATGCCAAGATTACCTGCCGACTGGTCGGCGACCAGGATCCGCAGCATATTCTGGATGCTGTGGAAGCTCATCTGAATGCCAACATCCAGGCAGGGGCAAAGGTACAGGTGAAGCAGATGGAAAAAGCGCGCGCCTTCAACATTGATCCGTCGAACCCGATTCTTCAGACAGCTGCAGATGCTTTTGGCAAAGTATACGGCACCCGCGCCCTCTTCACTAAAGACGGCGGATCGATCCCGATTATGGAGAGCTTCTCCCGTATTCTGAAGGCACCAGTTGTCCTGATGGGCTTTGGTCTTGATGACGAGAACCTGCACGCTCCGGATGAGCACTTCAACCTGGAGAACTTTGATAAGGGCTTGCTTACGATTGTCGAGTTCCTGAAGACGGTATAACTCAGGTAAGCTATTCACAGCAGTTAACAGCAATAAAGCCAGGGTACCCGCAGATACTACGGGAACCCTGGCTTATTTATGCATGGTACCGGATTAAACAAAAAATGCTTTAGAGATGATAACCAGTAAAATAAACAACACCAGAATTGCTGCTGTTGAAGTCATACCGCCAAATCCTCCGCCGTAACCGGCAACGTTCTCGCTCATGAAATCCTTCCTCCTTTGCAAGTGGGTACAGCCTTAGAATATGCAGTTAACGCTGTCCTGCTTGGGCATACTGGAAAAGGATCTTTTTACACTATTTCAAATTTCCCTCAATAAATAAACAAATAAAAAAACCCTTGCATAACAAGGATTTCAGAAGTTAATTATTGGAGCGGGTGATGGGAATCGAACCCACGCTATTAGCTTGGAAGGCTAAAGTTCTACCATTGAACTACACCCGCGAGCGTAAAGTGAAGACAAAAGATATTGTATCATTACGATGAATAAATTGCAACCCTAATGGCCTACCCGCTCCGCTTACATAGATACCTCCAGTAATGGCTTCAGGAATTCCGTTTCAAATTCTACCGCTATTACCGGTTTGCTGAACAGATAACCTTGTGCTTCATGACAATGCTGCTGGCGCAAGAAGTTAAGCTGATCTTTATTCTCCACGCCTTCAGCGGTAACCTTCAGCTTCAAGTGATGGGCCATGGATGTAATCGTAGAGACAATTGCGGCATTATTGCTGTCCTCCATCACTTCAGAGACGAAGGAACGGTCAATCTTCAGCCGGTCTATCGGCATATTCTTTAAATAATGCAAGGAACTATAGCCTGTGCCGAAATCATCAATACTGATGAATACGCCAAGCCGCTTCAAGCGGTTAAGCTGGTCAAAAGCGGTTTCCTTGTCCAAGGTCATGCTTTCCGTAATCTCCAAATCCACATAACAAGGATCTAGACCAATCTCCTTCAGGATGGCATCAATTTTACCGGCCAGATTAGGCTGGAGAAACTGGCGCATGGACAGGTTAATGGATACACAGATTGGACGGTATCCCGCTGCCTGCCACTCTTTATTTTGCCGGCAAGCTGTTTTCAGTACCCACTCACCGATGGGAACGATGAGTCCGCTCTCTTCTGCAATCGGAATGAACTCCACCGGCGATACCATCCCCCGTTTTGGATGATTCCAGCGAAGCAGTGCCTCCATCCCGACAATTTCTTCGGTCTCAAGCCGTACCTGCGGCTGATAAACAAGATAGAATTCATCACGCTCCAGTGCCCGGCGCAGATCATTTTCCAGCTTGAGGCGTTCTTTGGCCTTCATTTGCATGGATGGTATATAGCGGCGGATCTCCACATTTTGCTCTTTGGCATTATGGACAGCCGTATCCGCATTCTGGATTAACTGTTCTGCTGTATCCCCATCACCAGGATGGATACTCATCCCCAGGCTCAAAGAGATATGATATTCACCGGATTCCAGCTGCACTGGAGTTTCGAACAGCCGCAAAAGCTCAGACGCGCGCACCAGGCAGTTCTCTACACCAGTCCGCTCCGTCATCAAGAAGGCAAACTCATCTGCCCCCATACTGAACAGTTCTTCGTTCACCTGAACCTCATTTTGAAACCGCTCCGAAACAAGCTGCAGCAGCAGATCGCCGGCGTAATGGCCCAAAGAGTCATTGATATTTTTAAAATGATTAATATTCATAATGACCAGCGCCGAGAATCCGTGGCTTTTATCTTTTTCACTCTGCTGGATCATTTCTTCCACACGCTGCATCAGACGCCTTCTATTCGGAAGACCTGTCAAATCATCGTGATACGCCAAATAGTTAATCCGTGCTTCCGCCTGCTGATTCTCATGGTAAGGTTCTTCGATCGTCAGCCGGTAGACCCCGGTAAGCATCAAATAATAAGATATTCCGCTGCTGAGCATTCCAAAGAGATAGTCCATCTCCCCGACACTTAACAGGTTCATGAAGAATACCTGACTCAAGGCGAAAAAGATCAGGGCGCGGATAATAATGAGCAGAGAGGCTGGTTTCTCAACTCTGCCCGGGTATACAATAATGCCGACACTAAGCAGATAAACAAACAGCACCGCCATATCCACCAGATGCTTCATCGTATTCACCCAGGAATAGGACGGAAACTCCTGGACAATGGAATGGCCAAAGATCAGAACCGACAGCGAAAGGGTTATCAGTACGAGCGACACACCGAACACCTTTTTTTTACCCGTTACAGATACAGGCTGGTCTTCCTTGCTGAAAATAAACAGTATGCCGAATGCGCTGGCCAGACGCGAGAAGGTAAGCAGCCAAAGGGATTGATCCGCGCTGATAATAGAAGATATTGCAGGAATCCCCACAAAACTTAAGGTGTGTAAAAAATCAAAGACACACACTCCTAAAAATAAAGCGGAGGTATAAAGTCTTGCTCTGGATAATTTATCGGAGAAAAATAGCCATCCTTGGGCAAAAATCGCAAAACCAAAAGCTATATTGCAGCAGCCGATAATAAGATAGAATGCTAGCAGTACATCCTGATTCTCGATATGACTAAGCGGTGTGCGGAAAATCTGAATTAGAAGGAACAGTGCGGCTCCTATAATCGCCGCTTGGATTGTCTTTCTCTCTTCTTGTCTCATAAGTCCCTCGCGTCTGAAAAATGATATCTACTATTTAGATGAATGAATGATTTAAGCTCTACATTTAAATATCGGCTGTACAGTCCTGTAAAGTTACACTCACCACTTATATTTAAAAGAAAAAGCACCTCCCCCTGAGGCAGAGGTCGGCACTTTTGTATGAAGACGATTATTTATCTCCGAAACTAACCTCAGGCGTTGTCAGCTTGTCATAGAAATCGACAGCCTTATCTTTATCCTCTGATGAACGGAGCGCCATCGCTGAGCGCGGGTGCTCATCTAAAGTGCCAGTGATCATATATGGAATGATGTATCCCCACTCCTCTTTCTCACGGAGCGGAATCATCAGGCGCTCGATAATATCAAGTACCGGACGCAGCGTATACTTAGTATTCTTCAAATGGGTGACCAGCAATTCAGTCGGGCAGTTCCCGGCGGCACGTCCCATTCCATAGCAGGAGGCATCCAGCAGTTCTACTCCCAGCTCAGCCGCAATAAGAGTATTGGAGAAGGCCAGCTGCAGATTGTTGTGCGT
>CAKMKL010000337.1 GCA_927443375.1 uncultured Paenibacillus sp.
ATCCTAAAAAAAGAGGAAGACCTTGAGCCGTTCATCATCGTAGGCGTTGAAGTGAATGTCGCCGTCCGGACAGAGGAGTATGCTCCTTTTGGCAGCCGGTTCAGACAATACCTCGCATGCTTTGCCGAAGAGATTATTCCCTTCATTGAACATAATTATCCGGTCCGCCGCACCCCGGATGAACGGATTATTGCTGGAGACTCCCTGGGAGGCAGCGTTTCGCTGCACCTGGCCCTTGCCTACCCCCGCCTGTTCAACCGCGTCCTGAGCCTTTCAGGTGCCTATTATCCGGAGTCCCATGACATTATCGCCCTCGAAGAGGATCTCTCCTGGCTGGACATTAATATGGTAGTAGGACTGCAGGAGACAGATTACCAGACGGATACCGGAGTATATGATTTCGTCCAGCTGAACCGGGACACCAAAGCTCTGCTTGAATCCCGCGGCGCAACAGTCTCCTACCGTGAAAAGGACGGCAAGCATCTTTGGGGATTTTGGCAAAAAGAACTCCCAGAATCATTACTCTATTTCTTTACCCCATGAAACAGCATAAAAAGGCGAAAACGTGAACATTATGCAGGAGTATGTATATCCACAGCTTGTTTGCGCTTCCATTTTGCGGCGGGCACACGGTGCCCGTCCTCTTTTTTTAGGATGGCAGCCGGTTAAGCCCGATTTCAGTGTACTACAGCTTTTCTTTAATAATCCGCTCCAGCAAAACATCGCAGCCGGCATTGATAAGGTTATAGACCTGCTCAAAATTACCTGTAAAATAAGGGTCCGGTACCTCACGCAGCTCTTCGCCCGGCAGCAAATCCATGAAAAACAGCAGCTCTGCCTTATCTCCGCCGGGAAGCTTGCGGACATTGACGCCGTTGGAGTTGTCCATGCAGACGATATATTGAAACTTCTCAAAATCACCGCTGCTGACCAGACGTGCTGTCATATTCTCATAGCTAATCCCCTTCTGGTCGAGAATACGCCGGGTCCCTTCATGCGGCACTTTACCAATATGCCAATCCCCTGTTCCTGCTGAATCTACACTGATACGCTCTGACAGATGACGTTCCGCGATTTTACTGCGGAGAACTGCCTCAGCCATAGGTGAACGGCAGATATTACCCAGACATACGAATAACACATTTACGATTTCTCTCACCTCCCGGAGATCTTTTTTTTGCCATCCAACTGTGCGGCTTCTATATAGAAGAAACCCGCTCTATACATTTTACCGCTGCCTGGTCCAATTGTACAACTTTTCGATCTGCATTATACTTGTTCAGGGTGACAAACTATACATCAGAAGAAGGAGGGGGATTGTTTTGCCATCCAAACGAGTTGTTATATTCGCCGGCGGTGCGCTGTCCGAGGACTTGCTGCAACAAATAGACGAAGATGATTATATAATCGGAGCTGATCGCGGAGCTTTGTTCCTTGTCTCCCATGGTATTACACCTGATATTGCTGTCGGTGACTTTGATTCCGTCAGCCCGGAAGCGCTGGAACAGATTCAAGCAGGCAGCAAACAAACAATTACCTGCGACCCGATCGACAAGGATTTGACCGACAGTGAAATGGCGCTTGACCTGGCACTGGGCACCCAGCCTGAATCCATCCTGCTGATGGGTGTAACAGGCACACGAATGGACCACACTCTGGCCGGCATCCAGATGATGACGAGAGCAATGCAGCGGCAGGTGAGCTGTTCCGTGATGGATTCAAATAATTATATCACCCTTACAGGATCGCAAGCTCTTGTTCAGGAACGCGGATTCACCTATGTCTCTCTGCTCCCCATGACACCGGAGGTAACAGGAATAACCCTGCAGGGCTTTCAATATCCTTTGGAGAATGCCACGCTGAAACTGGGCCAGTCCCTGGCTGTCAGCAACCGGCTGATCGGGGAGTCCGGCACAGTTACTATCCAAAGCGGACTGCTGCTGATCATCCAAAGCAGGGATTAATACATAGAAATCCGGAGACATCGTTGTAACCTTTGTTTCAAAACCTAAAAACCGGGAACCCCTTGCCAGATAAGGATTTCCCGGTTTTTTTACGCCAATCAGAACGCTAAATATTAATTTTTTGTAACTTTTAATGATTTTTTAATAAAACGCTTCCATCCCAGGCCCAGCTTGAATTTAAGACAGTTAAGGAAAAATATAGGCGTCAAATAAACTGATATACTACGAAGCAGAGAAAGAAGAATACATGATAGATACAAACCTGGGAGGTATTACAACATGAACAAGCACCAATGGTTCAAACAAGCGATTATCGTGGGGATAAGCACTACAATTGGCCTGAGCACTCTGATGGCTACAGGAGCCGGCACAGCACCCGTTGCTGCTGCATCTGTATCGTCCTCTACTGGACAAAGCATTGTAAACCTAGGCAAAAAATACTTGGGTGTGCGTTATCAGTTCGGCGCATCTACTTCTACTACAAGATATTTTGACTGCTCCTCTTTTACTAAATATATCTTCGCCAAATATGGCATTAACCTGCCGCGTACTTCTGTTGCTCAATCAAAAGTCGGAAAAGCCGTATCCAAAGCGAATCTCCGTGTTGGCGATCTGGTCTTCTTCTCCAGCGGCAGCAGAGCTAATGGTAAAAATGTGACCCACGTAGCGGTATACGCCGGCAACGGCAAGATTCTACACACGTATGGTTCCCCTGGTGTCACAGTGTCAAACCTGAATTCCGGCAACTGGAAAAGAACCTACCTGAAGGCACGCCGCGTACTGTAGAGCTTCTCCTTCTTATTAAGAATCACCCTGCAGGGCCGCCTTCGGGCGCCCTCATTATATATCCGGTTCCGCGCACAGTATGAATCAGCTTATTGCGATGGCCTTTGTCAACCTTCATGCGGATATGTCTGATATAGACATCTACCACATTGGTGTCCGCAGGAAAGTGATACCCCCATACCTGCCTTAAGATTTCGTCCCGGGGACAAATTTCCCCTTGATGCAGAGCGAGATAATAGAGCAGATCAAATTCCTTGGGGGTCAGCATGAGCTGGATTCCATCCCGGCTGACCAGCCGGCGGCTGGAGTCCAGCATTAGGCCATCGACCTTAAGCAGGGATTCGAGGCCGCGCCGGCGTCCCGTAAGCCAGAGCAGGTTCATTACTCTGCATCTAAACTCACCGGTGTGCAGCGGCTGTTGCATAAATTCGTTTCCACCCGCTTCAAATACCGTTACGACATCTTCGCCAGCACCCTCACTTGCAATAACCATCACCGGCAAAAAAGTCCCCTGTGCCCGGAACTCCGAAACGATGCTCCAACCGGTCCATTCTCCGGCATTTAGCAGCTCCGCCAGAAGCAGAACGGGATGAACTCTGGCTAATAATAAGCGAAGATCCTCGGGATCTTCGCTTATTGCCGTCTGCAGCCCCAGGCTGCCGAGAGCCCCTTCAATCTGCAAATGTACCTTCTCCCTATTGCGGATGCTTTCCTGCCTTCCACCGGCTTCACGGGCAGTCCCAGATATGTACCAGGCGATGATTTCGTTCATGGATCTCCCCTCCCCACATCCTTTTTCAGCCTTGCGGCAGTATCCCCGCCGCAGATCAAGCTTAGAATTCCCCCAAAGCAAAGAGACCATTCCCACATGGGAAAGGTCTCTACATTAAGTTCAGCTACATTAGCCAAAATACCGGTGATATACGCTACGGGCGGCTGCTACATCACTGGTTCCATGAATCAGAGCCCGCCCGTCAGCAAAAATCACCAGACGGTAAGGTTCCTCTGTAAACGAAACGAGATAAGGGTTGCTCTCGACCCTTCCGCTGCCTAGCCTGGAGAGCCGGGCAGCCGTCTCCTGCAAATCCAGCTTTTGGCGGTGTGCCGGCCGGATTTGTACAGTATCCCTGCCGCACAGCACATCACTGCGTTCCGTATTGGCCGCGGTCAGATAAGGATAAATCGCATGGCTGCCACAGGAAGGGCAATCCGCTTTCTTCGCCGCCTTTACCCCAATCTCCTGGTGTTCATTGCGCCACACATCAAAGCTGAGCAGCTTGTCCCGCAGCTGGCCCTGCCGCCCCCCCAGCAATTTGAGCGCTTCAGCAGTTCCGTTAGCCGTAACCAGCTGCACCGCCTGCGGCAGAATGCCAGCAGTGTCACAGGTATCTCCGCCCAGCGGAACGGTACCCAGCAGACAGTTCAGACAAGGCGTCTCTCCCGGCAGAATCGTGTAGGTTATCCCGTAGCTGCCAACACATGCTCCATAAATCCAGGGAATCCCGTGTTTCTGAGCCATGTCATTGATTATCAGCCGTGTATCAAAGTTATCTGTACCATCCATAATGAGGTCCACTCCGGGCAGCAGGCCTTCCAGCTCTTCCGCACGAACATCCAACACATGGGCCTCGATCACGATCCCGGAATTAATCTGCTCCAGCCGAGCTTTTGCAGCCTCAGCCTTTGGCATCCTGCTGCTGGCATCTGCTTCTGTATATAGCTGCTGCCGCTGTAGATTACTCCACTCCACATAGTCCCGGTCGGCAAGAATCAGTCTTCCGACACCGCAGCGGGCGAGCGTCTCGGCAATGCCGGTACCGAGCGCGCCTGCACCGATGATCAGCACACTAGAACGGGCAAGCCCCTCCTGCCCCTCCACCCCAAACGGCGCAAAGCGGACCTGGCGCGAATAGCGGCCGTCTCTACCTGAACTATTGATATCTTCACTGTGGCTCATTCCTGACAGTCCCCCTATATTGAAAAGCCGGGAAACAGCAGCTGGTTCACTGCCTTTCCCCGGATTTTAGATTAAACTATACCGTCTGTACCTGTGCTGACCACTGCTCAACATCCCAAATCTTTGTGACCCAATCCTCATAGAAATCAGGTTCATGAGAGACAAGCAGAATGGTACCCTTATACTCCTGCAATGCCCGCTTCAGCTCCGCCTTGGCAACAATGTCCAGGTGGTTCGTAGGTTCATCGAACAGAACCCAGTTGCTCTCACGCATCATCAGCTTGCACAGACGCACCTTAGCCTGTTCTCCCCCGCTCAGCATGCTCAGCGGACGGGTAATATGCTCGTTTTTCAGACCGCAGCGGGCCAGATGGCCGCGAACTTCATTCTGCGTAAGACTGGAAAATTCGTTCCACACATCATCGATCGGGGTAATATTGGCTGCCTTAACCTCCTGCTGGAAGTAGGCTGCATTGAGATAATCACCCAGGTAGGTTTTACCGCTGTACACTGGAATTACGCCCAGAATCGACTTCAACAGCGTGGATTTACCGACACCATTGCAGCCGACAATCGCAATCTTGTCCCCGCGTTCAATCGTCATATTCAGCTTAGGCAGCAGCGGGCGGTCGTAGCCGATTTCGAAGTCAATGCCCTCGAATACAGTTTTGCCGCTGGAGCGGCTCTCTTTGAACGAGAAGCTCGGCTTCGCTGCCTCCTCAGGCCGGTCGATCCGCTCTATGCGGTCGAGCTGCTTTTCACGGCTTTTCGCCCGGCCGGAAGTGGAAGCACGCGCTTTGTTCCGCTGGATGAAATCCTCCTGCTTCTTGATATAATCCCGCTGCTTCTCATAGGCCTCGATATGCTGGGCTTTATTCATTTCCGCCATATCCAGGAATTTCTCATAGTTGGCAGTATAACGGGTCAGCTTGGCGAACTCCAGGTGGTACACCACATTAACGACTTTATTCATAAATTCAGTATCATGGGAAATCAGCAAAAAAGCGTAAGGATACTGCTTCAGGTAATTGGTCAGCCAGTCGATGTGCTCAACATCCAGGTAATTGGTAGGCTCATCCAGCAGCAGTACATTCGGCTTCTCCAGCAGCAGCTTGGCCAGCAGAACCTTAGTCCGTTGTCCTCCGCTCAGCGAAGCTACATCACGATCCAGACCGATTGCCGACAACCCCAGACCGTTGCCCATTTCCTCGACTTTAACATCAATCAGATAAAAATCACCCATATCCAGCTGCTCCTGAATTTCACCCATCTGCTCCAGCAGCAGCTCCAGCTCTTCAGGTGAGGCATCGCCCATTTTCCCGGTAATCTCCATCATTTCACTCTCCAGCTCAAGCAGCGGCAGGAAAGCATCCTTCAGCACATCACGCACCGTTTTACCAGGTGTAAGGTTCGTATGCTGATCCAGATAACCGTAGCGCACTCTAGGTGTCCATTCTACTTTTCCGCTATCCTTCAGCAGGGTCCCTGTCAAAATATTCATCAGCGTTGACTTGCCGACACCATTCGCTCCCACCAGTCCAACATGCTCGCCGGCCAACAGTCGAAACGAAACATTCGTGAATAACTGCCGGTCTCCAAAGTTGTGGGAAACGTCTTCTACTGTAAGTAAACTCATAAATTCTCAGTAAGCTCCTATCTATTTTTAACATGAGGCCAATATTCTGTCAGTACATATAACGACCATTTTAACACAAGTCAGGGCCCCACTGAAATAGGGATTTACCGGTTCCGCGCTCCACAAGAAAATTAATTTGATATTTTTACATTTTTTTCTGAAATAATCCGCTGCGTTTTGCAGAAATATGGAGTTTGCCTGTCTTCTTCAGCAGCTGCCCCAGGGCCAGAACTAACTTGCCGTTACGCTCAAAAGGATCCTGTTGCAGCGGCAGGCTGCTCACCTCCACCTGTCCGCCCAATGCTGCAGCCAGCAGCTCCGCGGATGAGCGGCTAGCCAGCGGCAGGCAAATCTGCCAGTTCGCATGAAGCGAGAGGCTGCTCCGGCGCAGCCAGTGCAACGTATCCTCCAGCCGCCAGGCCGATCCGGAAGCCACCAGCAGCGGTATGTCACTGCCTGTAAACTCCTCGAGTGCCCCTTCGTATCCACCGGTTCCGAGATCCAGCACGAGGTATGTATAGTTTTTATTTAGCAGGCCTGTTAAATCACCCTGCACTGGGCGCCGCCAGTAATCAATTCCTTTCCAGCTAAGCGGAGCCTCAGGCAGGCCCGTTTGCCCTGGATGTACCGGATAATCAAGCAGGCTGCAGATCCGATCATACACGGAAGACTCCGGGCTGAAGTCAACCCATGCGGTGGTCCCCTTCCGGGCCAGCCCGCTGCCAACCGCCAGTGAAGTATGCGTCGTTCCAAGACCTGCGGATACACCGAGCAGTGCAACAACAGCAGTCTGGCGCTTTACGGATAATACCGGCCGCATCCCGCTTTCAGACGGTTCGTCTATAAAATCTGTAAGAGGCTCAAGCGCCTGGATTACTTCTTCCGCACTTTGAAATCTTTCCTCCGGATGATAGCGCAGGAGCCGCCGGATAACAGGAATTAGAGCCGCCGGAATTCTGGCGTTTAGCTTAGTTTCCATTCCCGACACCCAACGGCTGTACAACCCGCTAGATATCATATACAGCATAATCGCTCCCAGGCCGTACAGATCCGACGCTGGTCCGCTCTGCCCGCTGCCGTATTGCTCGGGAGCCGCGAAACCGGCCGTACCCAGCTTCTCTGTATCCTCGCCGGCTCCCTGTCTATAGCTGCGGGCGATTCCGAAGTCTATCAGCATCAGCCTGCCTGCTCCGGTCAGCATGATATTAGCTGGCTTCAGGTCGCGGTATATGATCGGCGGATGCTGCCCGTGCAAGAACGCTAGCACTTCCAGCAGTTGGCGGGTATAGGCAAGGATTCGTCCCGGCTCCAGCGGTTCAGCATTTGCCTTCATAGATTCGGCCAGCGTCATCCCTTCAATATAATCCATAATCATATACCAGTAGCCTTCTTGATCCGGCGGAAAAAAATCGGCAACTCTCGGAAGCAGACGGTGGTTCAAAGAGATCAGCAGCTCCGCCTCCGCTTCCACGGCTCCCGCTGTCTTTTGGAGGCTAATACCTTCCTTCACCGCCCACCGCTGCCCTGGTAAACGCATATCCTCGGCCAGATAGACATGGCTCATTCCGCCGGAGCCGATCAGTCTCATAATCCGGTACCGCTCTCCAATTAACTGTCCGGGCGCAAGCTTTGTTTGAAAGATCATCGTTAACATCCCCCTAATTAAACTCATACTAAATTCTGCTTATATAACAAAAAAAGAGAAAGCACGCCGCTGTTGATACCAACCGGTACGAGGCCGGTGGTGCAGACAACGGGATACTTTCCCTTTTGAGGATACAATTTAGCGAAACTATTTCATGCTATTAATATTTAATCATATAAAGTGTTATCTCATCACGGTTATGGAACAGTTGCTTCGCCCGCTGAACCTGCATCCGCTCGCCTTCAAACATGGCAATAATCTCTTTGATTACAGCCAGCGGCTTCTTGTGCATCAGCTTCACAGTAACCACTGCTGTTCCGCCCGGTGAAAGGCTGTGGAGCAGGCCGGTGACCAGCTTGGCCATCAGCTTCGGACTCCAGCTCATGTCACAGACCAGCAGATCAAATTCATTATCCCGGAATTTGACTTCCCCGGCATTTTTGCGCAGGATCTTCAGTCCTGGCAGATTGCGGAGCGACTCATGCATCAGCGCGGGATCGACCGCCGTTACCTTGAGACCGCGTTCCAGCAGGAATGAGGTCCATCCGCCGGGTGAAGCACCGATATCTACAGCATTACGGAAGCTTGAGAACGGAATGGCAAATTCCTTCTCCGCCTCCATCAGCTTGAATTTTGCCCGCGAGATCTGTCCGTCTTCCTTGCGGAAGCGGATCATGCCGCCGTTCCAGCTGGACAGATTGTCCTCAGGACGGGACACCCCGGCATATAGAGTTTCTCCGTCCGCATAGACGGAAATCACCCAGGCAGGGTCCTGCACGGTGAAATCAGCCTCCAGGCTCTGCAGCCGCTCCTGCAGCCACTCGCGCAGTTCACCAGGGCTGTCCTGCCAGAACGAGGTTGCTCCCTTGCGGACATGCAGCGACACCTTCTCGCCTTCCAGCTCGCTGCGGCGGCTTAAATATACGGCCAGCCTGTCCAAGGCGGAGAGATCTCCCTGATCCTGAAACTGCACCGGCTGAATATGCCGCAGGAAAATCGGCAAATTCGCGCTAAGTACCCGCGATACTTCTTCCGGTTCACCCTCCAGCGTGGCCAGGAAAATCTCCCCCGGCAGCAGCAGCGTGCTTTTCACCGCCCCGAACAGGCGGCGAAGCTCTTCCTGAGCGTATGGGGCAAAGCCGTGATTGGCCGTGCAGATGTAACGTGAAAGAATCTTTTCTTCCGGAGCAGCAGCCTGCTCTCCGGTTGTTTGTGTTAAATCGTTCAAATCATCTGCCTCCAGGTCTGATTTTAATCCAGGGACGACCGTTATCCCATTCAACATCCACGGGAATATCAAAAGTAGCCAAGATCATATCTTTCGTTAATACTTCTTCTTTGGGGCCGGAGCCCGCCAGCTTTCCGTCACGGATCAGTGCCACATGGGAGAAAAGCGGTACGATTTCCTCAACATGATGCGTGACATAGACTACCGAAACATTCCGCTGCTTCAGCTTGTCAATCTCTGCAAGCATTTTCTCACGTTCGTAGAGATCGAGTCCGGCACAAGGCTCGTCCATGATGAGCAGCTTAGGGTCGGCCATCAGGCATCTGGCCAGCATTGCCTTTTTGCGTTCTCCCTGAGACAGGGTACCGAACGGATGATAGGCCAGCTCACCCAGATTCATATCTTCAAGCAGCTTAACCGCCTGCTCTTGTACCTGCTGCGGAATCGCCTGATAGAAGCGAAGATAGGCGTAAGCGCCGGTGGCAACCACTTCCCATACAGGATCGCTGAGCGACAGCTTTTCCATCAGCGAAGGGCCGATGTAACCAATCTCTTTACGTACCTCACGCAAATCGCACTGGCCGTATTTATAACCGAGTACCTCAACGGACCCGCTGCTCGGGAACAAATATCCGGTCATCATCTCCAGAATAGTAGTCTTGCCGGAACCGTTACGTCCAAGAATAACCCAGTTCTCGCCCTGCTTCATTTCCAGTGATACATCGTCAAGAATCAGGCTTTGTTCTCTCCGCAGCGTTAGATGTTGTAATGATATCATTTATGAGGTCACTCTCCTTATGTATTCCAGCATCCGTTCTACAGAGCCCATTGAATAATAGATTTCCGGTTCAGCAATCCGGTCAGCAGAGGCCACCAGAAGTGCTGGCACGCTGGATACGCGGTACCGGCTAACCAGCCCCGGCAGCATATTCACATTAGCTTCGGCTATAACCAGCTCAGCCGGCAGGAGATGGGAGGCAACCTCCAGCATGCGCCGGGCGGTCTTGCAGGTACCGCACAGCGGTGTATGCAGGAATACAACCAAAGGTTCCCCGGACTGAAGCAAGGCCTTCATCAGCTCCTGCTCGTTCAAGCTCTTAAATTCTGTCATTTACCGGCCGCTCCTGCAGCGATCCCTGCAAGCACTTCATCACTAACCGGGCTATCGTACAAATCGGTTCCTTCTGGTCTTGCGGCATAGAGCAGCTCATACATTTCCTTGCGGCCCCGGCTGCTGGAGGTGTGCAGATAAATTCGGCGCGGAAACAACCCCTCAAGCACCATACGTCTGCATACCTCATCGCCGCTGTAATCATCCGGCCCCATATCATAATCGAGCGACAATATATTAACCTCGCACTCACGCAAGAGCAGCAGGCATTCTTCAGTTGTCCTTGCCAGCGTAAACCCCTGCGGCAGCTTGCGGCAATCGTCCATAAATATATTAATCACGGCTACTCCTCCGCTTCATACCATTTCAGTACGGCTGCAATTTCCTGGCGGTGGCTGCCGTCAGGCCCTTTCGCGGTCTCCATGGCAACAACCGCATGACGGATGGTCTCTGCGAGCAAGAGCTCCCGCAGGCTGTGCTCCCCGATATAGCCCTTGCCGATCCCGGCATGCCTGTCTCTCCGCAAACCGAAGGGAAATAATGAGTCATTCAGATGAACCGCGATAAGATTACGCCAATAATCCAGCTCAGTCCCGCGCTGCAGCAGCTTCCCTGTCTGCTCCGGATTCCAGATCCCGGCGGCAAAAGCATGGCATGTGTCGAAACAGAATCCGATCTTCTCCGGAAAGCGGCTAAGCTCACGGACTTTGACCAGTTCTTCCAGTGTCATGCCTTCACTCCCATGATTGCCGGCCTGATTCTCAATCAGCAGCTTGGCCCGGCCATCCCAAGAACTAAGGGTATCATTCATACATTGTATAATATTTTGGTAGCCTTGTAACGGCTCCATTCCGGCAAAATGTCCAAAATGCACGACAATCCCAAGCGAGCCGCAAGCCTCGGCGATCTCCAGATCATTGCGCAGCGACGCCACCATTACCGCTCTGGATGCAGCACCAGTCGTGCCAGCCGCCATATTAGTCGGATAAGGGGTGTGGGCAATGGAAGCCATCCTGTGCTCGCGGCAAAAGGCGGCGCAGTCCTCCGCATCCCGCTTATCAAGCGGTTTCGGCTTCAGACTGCGCGGATTTTTCGGAAAATATTGAAAGCATGCCGCACCGCTCTCCCAGGCAAAACGGGCCGCTTGGCCGTATCCGCCGCGTATGCTGACATGAGCCCCGATTTTGGGGCTATCCTTCATGCTGGCAGTCCGGGCAATAGAACACCTTGCGTCCGGTCAGCTCTGTTTTGACAATAGTCCCCCCGCCGCGCAGGCATGGCTCGCCTTCACGGTCATATACTTTACACTGATCATTGTACGAACCGGTAACAGTATCGCCGGCCATAAACGGCATCTCCATATAACCGCCGATTTCGGTGGCTTCCGTCAGTACTTTGCGCATACTCTCGTATAAGCGGGCGACGGCCTCCGGGGACAGATTCTGCACCAGCGTGGAAGGCAGCAGCCGGGCTTCAAAAGCAATCTCATCCGCATAGCAGTTGCCGATTCCGGCCATAACCTGCTGATTCACAAGCAGACTTTTTAGCGCACCTCTCCGGCCCTTCAGCAGCGCAGCGAACCGCTCTGCAGTCATCCGGCGGTCCAGCAGCTCAGGCCCCAGCTTGCCCATGGCCGCTTCACTTTCCTTCACCGACAGCAGATGCAGGTAACCTAGACGCAGCCCCATGAAGTAAAGAATATGGTCACCAAATGCCAATTCCACCTGTGTGCTCCGGTCAGGACGCTCCTCTTCCGTGCCGTAATACAATATGCCGCCCAGCATCAGATGAAGCAGCAATCTGCGCCCGTCATGCAGGTGGAACAGAATATGCTTGGCCCGGCGTTCCACAAAAACGATGCGGGCACCGAGTAATGCATTCCTAAAGTCACCGGCCTCCATATTGATGGTTTTCTCTCTGTTCACGGTCACACCTGTAATCGGAACATTTATAAGATGCTGACTGAGCAGCTTTCTGTAATTCTCCATTTCCGGCAATTCCGGCATTGTTCATCGTCCCTTCTAGGTAGGTAAAAAACTCACACCTTTGCCATTATACACCGAGCATCGACATAAGTTCAGCTAAATCGCTGCAAATTTCATCCGGTATCACGCCGGTGACTGATTTATAGTGTTCAAGATTGTCCTGGGTAGTCAAGCCTGTCAGCACAAGGATCGTCCGGCAGCCCGCATTAGCCCCGGCCAAAATATCCGTCCGCATGTTATCTCCGACCACAACAGCTTCTTTCTGCTTAATGCCCAGCACCGACACTGCATAATTGATGAGGTGTGATTCCGGTTTGCCGATAACTACTGGCGACACACCGCTTGCAGCTTCGATGGCAGCACCAAGCGTTCCCGCTCCCGGCATGACTCCATCATCCGACGGCAGCATCAAATCCGGATTGGTAAGCACAAATTTCGCACCGGCTATGATCCAGCGGGAAGCCTGTGCCAGTGAATTATATGTAAAAGATCTGTCGATGCCCTGTACAACATATTGCGGGTCATCTGTAACAATCGTCAAGCCGGCTGCTGCGCAAGCTTCAATAAGACCCTCTTCTCCAAGTATCGCCACCCTTGCTTCCGGTGATTCCTCAGCGATATAGCGTGCAGCTGCCAGCGAGGAAGTGCAGACTTCTTCCGCCTTGGCTTCAATGCCCATTCCGCTCAGATGTGCGGCTACATTAACGGGGGTCCGCGAAGAATTGTTTGTTACGAACAAAAATGGTATATCTGCCGCACGCAGCCCTGTTATCAATTTATCAGCGCCGGGGATCATGCGGCCACCGTGAAATAAAGTTCCGTCCAGATCAATGAGTAAGCCTCCGATATTGTTCATAGTCCCCCTCCAGTTCCTCAGGATATTTAATTAATACTATTAATAAGTAATCTTATTAATTTTAAAAAAACAGCTTGTATTACCGTTCTAATTTCAGCTGATCCTTTACAGAACACAGGTTTATATGTTGTTACGAGGCAGGATAACCCCGTCCTAATTTCGCCATATTCTCCTCTGCTTCGTGCGGTTACCAAGCTTCTTTTGCTTAAAATTTAACACACTTAGTCGAACGTTAGCGAACCGCTGCAGCGCCGGGCTATTTTTGACACTACCCTGTCATTTCCTGCGCTTTCCCGGAAAATAATTTGATTTCCTCAGCCATTTCCCCGGGGATTTCCTGGCTTCTCCGCTTACTTTCTCCGGTATACAGGGAAGGTGCAGAACTCCTCAGCAAGCAGGGTTTGAGGGAAGATCGCCTGTGCTTCCTCCAGTAATGGAGCCAGTTCCTCCTGTGACACGTAACGCGAACTGAAGTGAGTCAGCAGCAGTTCCAGACCTTTCGCTTCTCGGGCCAGTTCTGCCGCCTGTACAGCAGTGCTGTGGTGATATTGGTAAGCCATCTCCGCCAGATCATGGGCAAAGGTTGCTTCATGGATAATCAGATCAGCCCCCTGCGCCAGCGGCAGACTACCCGGGCAAGGTCTGGTATCCCCCAGAATGGTTATGATGCGCCCTTTTTTGGGCTCATGGACCACTTCGGAAGCCCGGATTACTGCCCCGCTCTCCGTAGTCACATCTTCGCCCTTCTTCAGCTTGCCATATAACGGGCCAGGCTTAAGTCCATAGCTCTGAAGCAGCTCCGTGTTAAGACTGCCCGGGCTGTCTTTCTCTGTTACCCGGTATCCATAGCTGTCAATCCGGTGCTCCAGCAGACCCGCCTCAACCTTAAAGGTTTCATCCTCAAATACCAGCCCGCCGGTATGCTCCACAATCTCAAGCTTGTAGGGCATGCGTGATTGGCTTACTGACAAGGCAACGTCCAGGAAAGCCTTCAGTCCCGGAGGACCATACACTGTCAGCGGAGCCGTGCCGCCCTGATAACCCCGGCTGGACAGCAGCCCCGGCAAGCCGAAAAGATGATCGCCATGCATATGGGTAATAAACAGCTTCTCCAGCTTGCCCAGCCGCAGCGGCGAACGCAGCACCTGATGCTGTGTCCCTTCTCCGCAATCGAACATCCAGAAGCTGCGGCGTTCCTCCATCAGTCTGAGGGCAATCGAAGTTACATTGCGCTGTAGTGTGGGAACACCGGCATTCGTGCCAAGAAAATAAATTTCCATCCTTAATCCTCCTTTCCTTTTTCTACGAATGAACACGCGGCCTTTGCCGCTGCATCTCTGAAATGAATTCTACCCTTTTTGGGAGAGGAAATCATCTTTACCTGTATCCTTCCCCAAATGACTTCATGCTCCAGCAAAAAACCTCCCGGTACGGGAGGTCCGCTGTGAAGGGGTTCTCTCCCCTTCCGATCAGTTGTATATCCTCAAGAGAGTCTAAAGCTTCTCCACATTAAAATACTGTGCTTCCGGATGGGCGAAGACCATTGCCGATACTGAAGCTTCCGGCTCCATCATAAAGCCTTCAGTCAGATGAACGCCGATATCCTCCGGAGAGAGGAGCTTAAACAACGGCCCCTGATCCTCAAGATCCGGACAAGCCGGATAACCGAAGGATACGCGGATCCCCTGGTAGCGCGCACCATGTCTCTGCTTCATGGTCATATCGGCAGGATCAGGGAAGCCCCAAGTATCCCGCATCATATGATGGACCCGCTCGGCCAGGCCTTCGGCAACCTCCAGCGCCACGGCCTGCAGGGCATGGGAGCGGAGATAGTCGCCTTTTTCCTTCAGCTCTGTCGACATTTCACGGACCCCATGGCCCGCTGTCACGACCAGGAACCCGACGTAGTCCATGATGCCGCTGTCCACGGACTTCAGGAAATCGGCGAGGCAAAGGTAAGGCTCAACATTTTGCCGCGGAAACGTAAAGGTATGCAGAATGTTGGCGGTGTTCTGCGGATCGTAGATCAGAATATCATTGCCCCGGGATTGTGCCGGGAAGAACTGATACATCGCATGCGGCGTAATCGTACCTTCAATAATTGCCTGATGCAGAATATCGTCCACCGTTTCCTTAAGCTCTACCGTACGCGGATCCCCGGTGGCCAGCTGGGCTTCCACTGAACCGCGCAGACCCAGGTGATGGCCAAGCAGCATCTGCATATTCACATAGGGAACAATATGGCCCAGCGGATAGCTGCGCAGTACATGGCGTTCCAGATCCGGCGGGGTGAACACAGGCGCGTCTGCTGAGATCTTCGAACGGACAGCCCGGGTCAGGACCGGAAGCTCCTGCTGCGGAGCCACAGCGACAGCCGCCTCTGCTTCCTGGCGCACTTCTTCCTCAATCTTGACCCGTTCCTCCGGATTCATCAGCCGGTTAGCGATATCCAATCCATCCATGGCATCCTTGGCGTACAGAACAAGACCATCATATTCCGGGCGGATACGTGTCTTGGTGAATTTACGTGTCAGCGCCGCACCGCCTACCATAATCGGCACATCAATTCCCGCAGAACGCAGATCCTGAGCGGTTGTAACCATCTGCTGTGCCGATTTAACCAAGAGGCCCGAGAGCCCGATCGCATCGGCCTTTTCCCGCCGGAATGCTTCAATAATATTCTCCGGTGGTACCTTTATACCCAGATTGATGATCTCATAACCGTTGTTAGACAGGATAATCTCCACCAGATTTTTGCCGATATCATGCACATCCCCTTTGACGGTGGCCAGCATGATTTTCCCCTTCACAGAGGTCTCATCCTTCTGCATAAATTGCTCCAGATGGCCGACAGAAGCCTTCATCACTTCAGCGCTTTGCAGCACCTCGGCAACGATCAATTCATTGTTATTAAACAGTCTTCCAACCTCGGACATTCCGGCCATCAGCGGACCATTGATGATCTCCAGCGGACCGCTTTTCGTCAGGGCTTCATTCAGGTCAGGAATCAGACCTTCCTTGGTGCCTTCAACAACGTAAGAGGCGAGCCGTTCCTCCAGCGAAAGATTGGATATCTTCTCTTTCTTCTCCACTTTCTTCTCACGAAAAGCAGCAACGAACGCCGCCAGCGTCTCGTCATTAGTGTTGTAGATCAATTCCTCGGCCAGATGGCGCTCTTCTTCCGGAATGGAGGCATACCGTTCAACCTTCTCCGTGTTTACAATTGCATAATCCAGTCCGGCCTTGGTGCATTCATACAGAAAGACAGAATTCAGGACCTCGCGCCCCGCTTCCGGAAGGCCGAACGAAACGTTACTGATCCCCAGAATCGTATGCACCGAAGGTAGAGCTTCCTTGATCAGGCGGATGCCATCAATCGTTTCTTTGGCGGAGCCGATATACTGCTCATCTCCGGTACCCACCGGAAACACCAGCGTGTCAAAGATCAAATCTTCTGCAGCCAGTCCATACTTGTTCACCAGCAGATCGTAAGAGCGTTTGGCAACCTCCAGCTTGTCTGACGCTTTGATCGCCTGTCCGGTTTCATCAATCGTCCCTACGACAATTGCCGCCCCGTACTTATGAATCAGCGGAGTTACCAGCTCGAACTTTTCTTCACCATCTTCAAGGTTAATGGAGTTAATAATCGCCTTGCCTTGACAATATTGCAGCGCCAGATCAATCACCTTAGGATCAGTGGTATCGATCATCAGCGGTACCTTTACCTTTTTGACTACCAGTTCCAGGAATTGCTTAATGTCTTCGCTCTCATCGCGATCCGGGTCCTGCACGCAGACATCGATCACCTGCGCACCGCTCTTAACCTGAGCACGGGCAATTTCCGACGCTTCCTCGTATTTGCCTTCCACGATCAGACGTTTAAATTTCCGCGAGCCCAGCACGTTCGTGCGTTCTCCTACCATGTAAGGACGATTATCACTCTCTACATAAACAGGCTCAATCCCTGACAATGCCGGTGGGTGAGATCCATCCAGCTTGCGGGGTTCGTAGGTTGTTAGCAGCTCGGCCATTGCCCGGATATGATCCGGCGTTGTTCCGCAGCAGCCTCCGGCGATGTTCAGCCAGCCCTTTTCAGCAAAGCCTGCCAGCTTACGGGCCAGTGAATCCGGAGATTCATGATAGTTCCCGTTCTCATCCGGCAATCCGGCATTCGGATAACAGCTCACAGCCGCCGAAGAAATCGCTGACAGGGAACGGATATGATCGCGCATGAACTCCGGTCCGGTCGCACAGTTAAGTCCGATGGAGATCGGCTTCAGGTGCTCAAGCGAGATGTAAAAGGCTTCAATATTCTGACCCGCCAGGGTTGTTCCCATCGGTTCAATCGTTCCCGAGATCATAACAGGCAATGTAATACCCGTCTGCTCAAAGGCATCTCTGATCCCGATACTGCCTGCCTTCACATTTAATGTATCCTGGGAAGTCTCCAGCAGGAGAGCATCCACTTTTCCGTCAATAAGTGCAACGGCCTGCTCCTGATAGCTGTTAACCAGCTCCTGAAAAGTCACGCCTCCGGTCACGGAGAGCGTCTTCGTGGTCGGCCCCATTGCGCCGATCACATAACGGGGATGTTCAGGCGTATCGTATTTGTCTACGGCGTTCCGGGCAAGCCTTGCGGCCTCCAGGTTAATTTCCCGTGCCCGCTGGGGAATATCATATTCCGCAAGCACCACAGAAGTCGCACCAAAAGTGTTCGTCTCAATCAAATCCGCGCCGGCTTCAAGATATTTCTCATGAATGTCCTGAATCACCTCCGGCCGGGTAAGCACCAGCATTTCATTACAGCCATCCAAGTCTTCTCCGCCAAAATCCTCACCGGTAAGGGGCACTTGTTGAATCATTGTACCCATTGCTCCATCCAGAATCAGTATGCGCTGCTGCAAGCTTTCAGCAAGTGTATATTTAGCCACTTCATATCCCCCCAGAAAAACGTTAGAGTAAGTTTAGCAGAATAAAGCAAAATCGGAAAGCCTTCCTTTCCACTCTGCATAATTGTTATTATTTCTAGGCTATCCTCAGGAACCATTATTAAGGTAATACTGTGAGTTCTTTACTCGGCATGGAATGCTGTGTGCGGGCTGTTACATGCGATGTAACGCTGTATTTGCCCTCTTGAGCAAGCCTGCCTTCAGCTTCATATGTACCGCTCCCGCCGGATGTTCCTTTCAGCTCCAGCCTTATAGATTCATCGTTTGTGTTCACAATTTCAAAGAGCACTTCTTTGGCATCATCTACCGCTTCACCGGCCTGAGTAACCACCGCTTTAAAGCTTACCGGCTCGTTTACCTTGACTTGCTCGGAACTCCAGCTCAGCTCGACCTTAATCGGTTCCATGGAGACATTTACGGCAGCCTGCATGTGGTTATGCTCTGCACTGTTTTCCGAACATCCTCCTAGTGTTGACATCGAAACAATAAATAAAAGTGCAATAATCTGCTTAGGCTTGATCATCAGGCATCCTCCAGTCGGATAGTCAGTTTCCTTATGAAGCTTACAGCGCGAGTAATCCATTCTTTTTCTATTATACACATAATATTCACTTTTTCAGAGAATGACTACCTTTTCACACATATTCATAGCATACAAAAAAAACCGGCTCCCTAACGGGAGACCGGTTCTGATAGAACTGTTATAGCGATTGTACCAGCGGAAGGAGCTCGGAGAGATGCCCAATCTGGTAGTCCGGCCGAATCTCCGGATTAGCTTGTTTACCCGTCCGGTTAATCCAGACCGTGGTAAGACCTGCAGTCAGACCGCCTAGAATATCCGTTGTAAGCTTATCACCGACCATAACCCCTTGTTCAGGAGCGATATCCAGCAGATCAAGCGCATGTACGAAGATATCCTTGTCCGGCTTACCTTTACCGAAGCTCCCTGAAATGACCACATGATCAAAATAAGGGATAAGTTCCGGAACACCGTCCAGTTTCTCCTGCTGAAGAGCCGGACACCCGTTTGTGAGCAGCAGCAGCTTCACTCTACCGCGGAGCTCATCCAGTACTTGCAGCGTTTCTTCATACTTATAAGGCCGCTTCCGGCGTTCCTCGGCAAATTTGGCGGCTAGTTCTTCAGCCAGTGATTCATCATCGACTCCTAAGGAAGCCAGGCCGCGCCGCCAGGATTCTTTGCGGTATCCCGGAGCAAGCTGCTCCAGTTGCCGGAATTCCGGCTGCTCTCCGGCTGTGAAATTCGCCCATAGTGCTTCGAAGGGATTGATTCCGATCATCTTCGTAAATGGAAACGTCTCATAAGTCTCGTAAAGGCTTCTGGCTTCCCTGCGGACAGCTGCTTCCAGCTCTACAGGATCAACATCGTTTCCTGCTGCTTCGCAGGCCGCACGGAAAGCCTCTTCAACGCTCCGTTCATCCCAGAGCAGTGTATCGTCAAGGTCAAATAGTACGGCGGTAATCGGCATAATAATGCTCCCTCTCCCTATGCTGGTCTATCTTGCTACTCGTACACTACTTCAATATTATTTGCTTTTGCGAACTCTGTGAGGCGTTCACCCATTGCCGTGGTGTCATAACGGTTCAGGAATCTGGAGAACACCCATTGCTTGCGCTTGCCTTTATATTTAAGGGAAACCATACTGCGGGACACAACAATCTTCTCAATCTCTGATGCCTGCAGCCAGCGTTCACGATTGTATTTAATAGTAGAAACTCTGGCACGTTCAACCTTCAGGTATGGACGGCGGAAGAACAGAAGTGCAGCCAGTAAAAAGTAAAGAACAACACCCAGCCAATTGGCGAGAATACCACTGCCTTGAGCTTCATCTACAGAACCTACTACCCAGAACATGATGCCGAGCAGCAGCAGAACTATTGGAAATACGATATTGCGGCCTTTAAAGATGTCACTCTCTTTGGCAGCTGACGCTGATTTTGAAGCATAGATGGTTTCTTTACCTTGCTTCTTCCGTTGCTTATTGACTTGCTGTGTGTTGCGTTGAACCATTCTTTCCCAAGAACGGGCCATGTGAGTTCCCCCTAGTCATCCTAAAATATCTATGACAAAGGCACCGGACTAATGTTTAAGCCCCTTGTTGCCCTGATCATCGTTATCCACGATTTCAATAGTATCAAGCTGTGCACGGAAGTTGCTGCGGATGTTGCCCAGATAGATCTCGCGGAGCTTAGCGCGTTCTGCCAATTCCTCTTCACTCAGGCCGCTGCTTTTCTGTTTGCGAGCCAATTCATTGATGCGTGCGACCAATTCGTCTATATTCAATGCTTTCCCCTCCCCTATAAATTCATTCTAACTTTGCCATGAGAAAAAGAGCTTGTCAAGGTCTCCTCCCTGAAAGCTCTTCATGTTATTCTATCGTGTTAAAATTATAGTTAATATACAGGCAAGGTTAGCACATCTCCGGCCTGGATGTCACTGCTCTTCAGTCCACTTGTCTCTTTAATTCCTTCTATATATACGACTGTCCTCATGTTATCCGGTTTATGTTCACGTGCAATGCTCCAGAGCGTGTCTCCGCGTTCAACAACTACCCGCTTACCTTCTGTCATGGAGGACACCGATCCGGCAAAAACATTACCTACAACTGTAAAACCTGAAACTACGAGCATAAACACTAAGGCAAACTTTATAAAGTTATCTTTCACAAATACCTTCATCAGCATACTGAACAAAGAGGCTGCGGAATCCTTTAGGTTTGAAACATAAGTTGAAGCAGAATCATCTCCGGCAGACTGAACCTCACGGGCTTCATCGTAGATGCTGCGGTATGTACTGTATTTTAACATTATCATCGACCTCCAAACACTTGTTCTTAATTCCAAAAATAATATAACACGAACAAGTGTTTTGATCAATAGTTTTTTCGAACAATTGTTCCCCTAAATTTATTAGCAAGCTTTAGAGTCATTTCCAACTGTTACTATGCCTTTTTGAAAATTTTAGAACTTATGTTTGTACGAACGGAAGTTCTATGTTATAATTTTCCCAAACATACTATATGGGGTTGATTCCAATGTCAAAGATTTCGAGTCGTCAGCTGGCGATCCTGGAATTTATACGTAACGAAGTCCGCAGCAAGGGTTATCCTCCGTCTGTCCGGGAAATTGGGGAAGCTGTCGGTCTTGCGTCCAGCTCCACAGTACATGGTCATTTGGATCGTCTTGAGAAGAAAGGCCTTATCCGCCGTGACCCTACGAAACCGCGTGCGATAGAACTGCTTGGACAGGAAGATTCTGAGAATGTACATCAATTTGTACAAACAGTAACCCGCATTCCTGTTGTAGGTAAAGTCACCGCCGGGGTGCCTATTACAGCTACTGAGAATATTGAAGACTATTTCCCGCTGCCTAGCCACTATGTAGGTGATAACAAGGTTTTCATGCTCTCTGTACTGGGAGACAGCATGGTTGATGCGGGAATTATGAACGGTGACTACGTCATTGTCCGCCAGCAGCAGACAGCAGATAATGGAGATATCGTCGTTGCGATGACTGAAGAAGATGAAGCTACTGTTAAGACATTCTATAAAGAACGAGATCATATCCGCCTGCAGCCGGAGAATCCGGCTTATGAACCGCTCCGCTTGAACCGTGTTACCATTTTAGGCAGAGTCATTGGACTTTTCCGTGATATCCACTAGAATCTCCCCCTCACCTAAGCTGTTTCGCCCTCAGGCGGAACAGTTTTTTTCGTTCTATTTGCCACATAATAAGACTGGAACATTTGTCTTACCGGTGAAATTCATCACCGCTACCCTCTTATAGTGGAACCCCGGCAGCATTCCACACATATCCTGGTAGCAAAAGGAGTGCTGATGACTTTGCCCAATTACCGGATAATTGTTGATCTGTCGCAGCGCATGCTGTATTTGCTGGATAACAACATTGTGACCCGTGGTTTTCCCGTTGGAATCGGCACCATGCTGACGGTATCACCTACTGGTGAGTATACGATCATTAACAAGCAGCCCAATCCCGGCGGTCCCTTTGGTGCCTTTTGGATGGGACTGTCTAAACCGCATTACGGTATTCACGGAACGAATAATCCTGCTTCGATCGGTCATAGGGTCTCCCATGGCTGCATCCGGATGTATAATGAAGATGTTCTTGCTTTATCTCGTATAGTCCCCATTGGGACCCGCGTGACCATTAGGGAGTAAATCCTATGCATAGTCCGCATGTTACTCCATGACAAAAAACACCTCTGCTCGCTACAACGACCAGAGGTGTTCTTCATTTATTCATATGATGTTCAAACAGCTTATTAGGGCTATTCCCAACAACAGCTTCGGCTACAGCACACTGCGCAAAAGTCTGATCGCAATACGGTTCAGGCGCAACGCTTCCCGGATCGACACCCTGGCAGCCAGTAATTCACGTCTGGACCGGCTGGGATTGGGCACCCGGCGCAAATTCTCATTAATTTCCTCAAGCCGCTCCCGTAAAACCGCTCTTTGTGCCAGCAATACACGGATCGCTCTGCGAATTCTTAACCGTTCTGTTTCTGTCATAATTCCACCTCTTTTACGTTTGATAGTATAAGAGATGCAATTATGGCTTCATCGGTTTGTGTGAACTGGCAGTTGTTATTTTTTGGGCAAACGCACCCGGAATTCATACTCCGTACGTTTGTAGGCCATTCCCGCCAGCATGATATAATCAGGCGTCCATTTTTGCAGTGGTCCTGCGTAATCAGCGATAACATGCGGCTTTCCCTCTAGCATTTGCACTACGTAAATATTCGCCTCAGCGAGCGCAGCAGTGAACAGGTCAGCATCAGTTACCAGCACCTTATAAGTCGCATTCAATACGGTCCCTCCTTATTGGCTGATTCATATTTAGCGCGGATTTCAAGGTTTTTGGAATAATTGTACAGGTCTAGGGCCGTTATTCCTCTGCGTGCAAGCTTAACAAACAACACAAAAGCATAGATACACGCCACAGCAGATACCAGCCAGATCAACACGGCAAACACTCCGAACCCACTCAGAAAATAAGCTCCTGGTGTAACACTCATACTTCGTCTACCCCTTCGGCAAGCCATACAATGGCCTGAAAATGATATTTATATGTGCCATCACCCAGGTTCGTCTAACGGCCATGATAGAAAGGCAATAATAATAGTGCTAGACCAATAACTGAAAAAACACCTGTGCCGATTGCAGAAAAGACAAAATATGCTTTTGGCGGCTCTTTGAAAGCTTTCCAGCCTTGGGTAATCTGCCAAAAATAACGTGGTTTAATCGTGGCAAATACTGCCGTTCCCGTCCAAAGCACTAGAAACGCGGTCACAAGCCAGGTAATTCCTGCAGGCATCCCTACCACTCCCATTCAAAATTACTCGCAACGTTCATAGCGTTTTTTCAGATGATGTAAAGTTTTTCCTCAGCCATTCCAATATAATCCAAATATGAATGACTGTAAATGAGAATTCATCTAACCCATGTAAACAAAAAGGCATTACCACGAGCTTCTCCCGCTAAGGGAAGCCCGCTGATAATGCCTCATTTTATCCGTTCCGGAATTTACTCCGCAAACAATAAACCGCATTCAACCTATAGCATAGAAAAGAATTAAAACCACGATGGTCAAGGATGAGGCGAACGACAACCAAGTGAAAAAATGTTTCCAGTAGTTATTTTTCATCTGACACCTTTGAGTAATTCATTCGCCTTGTTCTCCGCATAAAAATCATCCCCGTCTATCAATTCTTTTACCTGAATCATTATATCCTCCTTAAAATGCATTCATTAAACCGCATCAAGCTCATATGGGAATTCTTATAAATAAGAGCGACGAAATGCACATGGCCCATCACCTCTTGGCTAACATTTAATGTAAAATTGATCCAAACAAACAGCAAGACACTCCGCAGCTTTCTGCGAAATGCCTTCCTATCAGCCTAGCTTACCATTCCATCTGACATTAATCAAACTTAATTCAGGAGGATTTCTCTATGCCCAGTTATTATTTTATAAGAAATATGGACTCCTTTAAAGTTGGTAGGGATCAAGTTTTTCCGGGACGACGAGCTAAGGCTATGGGTTAAATTATGGTCTAAAAAGCGCACCCTGCTTCGGTAAGTTAATATTTTGTCTCATCACTGTCCAGCCGTGAGAATACATCTAAATCCACTACGCCATGGCCTTTCCAGACCTGACCTTGCCGGATCGTTCCTTCTTTTCTAAAATAATTCCTCAGGAGGACCTTCTGGGATTTGATATTCTCCGGCATTACAAAGGCTTGAATACGATGGATCTCTAACTCTTTAAACAAATAGTCCGTCATCGCCTGAACTGCTTCTGTGGCAATCCCCTGACCCCAAAATCTATCGTCAAGCCTGTAGCCTATGGTAATCATATTTACATCCTGCACATAATCAAAAATCTCTGCCACGCCAACAATACGTTCAGGCTCTTTGTTCAGGCAGATTCCCAGGAAAATCGTCTTTTTCTTAAGAAAATCCCTCTCAAAATGTCCTATCATATTGGCCACTGTCTCTTTGTTTTTCTTCAGCATTACTGGCGAGTGCATGAACAGCTTCTCATTGCTATAGATTTCAAACAACTCGTCGAGATCAGAATCAGTTATTTTTCTTAATGTAATTGCTGCAGATTCAATTCGTGGAAATTGTTCGAATGGGCTTTTACTCATTTATTCCGCGCCTCTCCGTTTAAAGTCTCCTCAAAGTCTAAGTGTAGTAAATTTACCATAAATACCTATATTTTTCTATGTAATATAACCATCCGTTAAATAAAAAAGAAGCGAAATCAGGTTCCTCTTCGACAGCACAAAAAACCCCCGACGCCAGAGGCGTCAGGGGTTGCTTGCATCCTAGTAAAGAGTCATGTATTGAGCTCTTTCCCACTCGTGAACCTGGGTACGATAGATGTCCCATTCGATTTCCTTAAGTTCATAGAAGTGAGCCAGTGCATGTTCACCAAGGGCTTCAGTAATGACATGGCTGCGGATCATTTCGTTAAGTGCTTCTTTCAGATCAGACGGCAAGCTTGGAATTCCTTCTTCAATCCGCTCTTCCTCAGACATCACGTAGATATTGCGGTCGATTGGAGCCGGAAGATCAAGCTGCCGCTTAATTCCGTCAAGACCTGCCTTCAACATTACAGCAAGTGCAAGATACGGGTTAGCTGCAGGGTCCGGATTGCGGACTTCAATGCGTGTACTGAGTCCTCTGGAAGCCGGAATACGGATCATCGGGCTGCGGTTGCTTGCAGACCAGGCCACATAACAAGGAGCTTCATAACCGGGAACCAGACGTTTGTAAGAGTTCACTGTCGGATTCGTGATGGCGGCAAAAGCACGTGCATGCTTCAGGATACCAGCCATGTAATACCGTGCAGTTTTGCTCAGGCCCAGTGTATCGCTTTCATCGTAGAACACGTTCTCATTACCCTTGAACAAGGATTGGTGAGCGTGCATCCCGGATCCGTTCATACCAAAAAGAGGCTTAGGCATAAATGTAGCATGCAGGCCGTGCTGACGGGCAACCGTCTTTACGACGAGCTTAAAGGTTTGAATTTGGTCAGCGGCTTTGATCGCATCCGCATATTTGAAATCAATTTCATGCTGGCCGGAAGCCACTTCGTGGTGAGAAGCTTCAATTTCGAAGCCCATTTCTTCAAGAGTCAATACGATTTCGCGGCGGCAGTTCTCCCCAAGATCCATCGGCGCCAAATCGAAATATCCACCCTGGTCATTCAATTCGGTAGTAGGATTGCCCTTCTCATCGGTTCTGAACAGGAAAAACTCCGGTTCCGGTCCAACGTTCATGGCAGTGTAGCCCATCTCTTCTGCTTCCTCAAGACAGCGTTTGAGAATGCCGCGCGGATCGCCGGCAAACGGTGTTCCGTCAGGCATGTACACATCACAAATCAGACGTGCTACCCGGCTGTCCGTCACCCAAGGGAAAATCACCCATGTGCTGAGGTCCGGATAGAGATACATGTCGGATTCCTCAATACGCACATAACCTTCAATGGACGATCCATCGAACATCATTTTATTGTCGAGTGCTTTCTCAAGCTGGCTTACAGGAATCTCAACGTTTTTGATCGTTCCGAGCAGGTCGGTAAATTGCAGGCGAATAAAACGGACGTTTTCTTCCTTGGCGATGCGGATAATATCCTCTTTAGAAAAGCTCACTTTACCCTCTCCCTTTCAACTCTCTTTAGTTGTTTATTTATTAAAAAACCGGGATAGCTCGCCTTGAATAAGAGATACTTGTCCCGGTCTTTTACCCGAAACCAGTTCCTGCTTAAGCAAACGGTGAAGCTGTGAATCAGACAACTCTCTACGGCGAACCTCTGTGTCAGGGGTAATTACCGTAGCTTCTTCAGATTCCTTCGAGACAGGGTTCATTACCTGCTTAATGCCGGCAATATTAACGCCTTTTTCAATTAATGCTTTGATTTCCAATAGGCGCTCTACATCATTAAATGAGAACAAACGCTGATTGCCGGAAGTGCGCGCGGGCACGATCAGGCTGTGCTGCTCATAATAACGAATTTGTCTAGCTGATAAATCGGTTAACTTCATTACGATTCCTATAGGAAATAATGCCATATTTCTGCGGATTTCATCACCCATGACTCATCCAACCTTCCAATGATCTTTTTCTCATCTCATTGTACATTTCTTAATTTGGCGTGTCAATGGTATGTTAGTTTTCTTTACAACATTAGTAGATTACTGCGAAACAGCAGGTGAACTGGGTGTTAGCTACAAAGGATGAAGACTACCGCAGTATATCACATCGGACAATCCAGAAGCAAAAAAGCAGGGGAATTACAGAGTAAGCGTACCGCCTGTTTGAAAAAAATAACCCCGCTTATATAAGCAGGGTTATTAAGTATTATCTTCCGCCTGTAAAAGGATTAATTTCATTCGTAAGGTCTCTTCCGGCTTTTTTCTCCCCAGCGGAAATCCGCTTGCCCAGAGCAGCATAATACCAAGCCATAGGAAGAACGGTTAGCAGCAAAATGCCAATACTTAAAAGTGCTGTCATCATTATCAGCTCCATTTTACTGATAATATAACATATATTCCCATAAAACGAAATGACCTGCTATAAGAGCTTGCGTTCCCGCATACATTGCAGTGCCATCAACACGCCGAATTTCACATGGGAATAGGTTAATCCGCCCTGCATATAGCCGATATACGGTGCCCGGATGGGCGCATCAGCAGATAACTCCAAACTTCCGCCCTGGATGAACGTTCCTGCCGCCATAATGACAGGATGCTCGTAGCCCGGCATATCCCACGCCTCAGGAACAACATGGCTGTCGACAGCAGCAGCACGTTGAATCCCTTGCACGAAGGCTATAAGATGCTCCGGACCGTCAAAAGCGACTGCCTGGATCAGATCGGTACGCGGCTCGTTCCAGGCTGGCTTAGTTGTAAACCCGCAGCGCTGGAACACTGCAGCAGCAAAGATACTGCCCTTCACAGCCTGTCCAACCGTATGCGGCGCCATGAACAGCCCCTGGAAAAGACCGCGGGTCGTCCCAAGCATCGCACCAACTTCACCGCCTATGCCCGGTGCTGTCAGCCGGTAGGCTGCCAGTTCTACAAGGCCGCTACGCCCGCAAATATAGCCGCCGGTCTCTGCAATCCCGCCGCCGGGGTTTTTGATCAACGAGCCGGCAACAAGATCCGCCCCGACCTGCGGCGGCTCCAGTCTTTCGGTGAATTCACCATAGCAATTGTCTACAAAAACAATAAGCTCGGGCTTCAAAGCTTTTACTTTGGTCACCATTTCTCCGATTTCAGCAACAGTAAAGGAAGATCGCCAGTCATAACCACGGGATCTTTGAATTCCGATGACTTTTGTTTGGTCATTAATGGAAAGCGCTACTTCATCCCAGTCAATTTTTCCGTCAGAGGTAAGCGCAGTCTCTTTGTAGCCGATCCCAAAATCGGCTAATGAGCCTGTTCCGTCACCCGGTTTGCCCACTACCTTATGCAGCGTGTCATAGGGGCGTCCTGTGATGTACAACAGTTCGTCTCCTGGACGCAGCACACCAAAGAGTGCAGTGGAGATGGTATGTGTCCCGGAAGCGAAATGCGGTCGTACCAGTGCGCTTTCCGCACCGAAGATATCGGCATACACCAGATCCAGGACCTCACGGCCCCGGTCATTATAGGCATATCCGGTAGACCCGGCAAAATGGAAGTCGCTGACCTGCTGGCGCTGAAACGCCTCAATCACCTTCCACTGATTATGATCCACTATCTTGTCAAGCGCTTTAACTGCACCCTCAATCTCAAGCTCAGCGGCCTCTGCCGCCTGTAAAATATCTTCTGCAAAAACAGCCATTTCCCCTCATTCTCTCCCAACATTACATTTACTTAACACTTGCTGTTACTGCACCACAAACTCAGCAAGCTTGTATCCCCACTTATCATAAT
>CAKMKL010000338.1 GCA_927443375.1 uncultured Paenibacillus sp.
AGTTAGTCAACTTTTACGAACGGTATGCCAGAACCGTGTTCACACGCTACAAAGGCAAAGTAAAGTATTGGCTGACCTTTAACGAGATCAACTCCATTCTGCACGAACCATTCATGAGCGGGCGGCTGATAGCCTGGGAACGTTTGATTGGATCTTTTGCCACAACATTCTTGAATATACGGAGGATCCGGAGCAGTTTGTCCAGCGTATTGGCGGCTGTCAGCAGCAGAACGGTTATGTATCGCTGATTGCGCATAATCCGGCTGCAAAGGTCATGAAGAAAGCCATCCTGAATAAAGATCCGGACAGCGCGCTAGCCAGCCTAAGCAGTAACAAAGAATACAGCGGACTTATTCAGACGGAGTTTACCGTGTATCCTTATGAGCAGCTGGCAGGCTGGCTTCAGGCTGCGGGCTATGAAATTGAAGAACGTTTCGGGATTCATAATCTGTACGGATATATCGCGGATAATGAAATCAAGCAGGACGAGGACTGGCATAACCGGATGGTGAATTTAGAGCTGGAGCTCGGTAAGCGTAGCCCGTACAGGGATATCGCCATTTTCACCCATATTATCGCTAAGAAAAGCATTTAATGACAGGCAGAGTTACGTTGGAGCAGGGTGAGCGGCGGACGGTACCAGGGTCCCCAACAAGCTTCCAATCTCCAAACAAGCAGAACAGCGATTCTCCAATGAGCGGAGGATCGCTGTTCTGTTTAATATTATTGAATTTAACCCATCTGGATTCGCCTTTCACAACAGCCTTTCACAACAGCCTTGCCTACTTCCGGCCCAGCTTCCTGGCCAGGAAGAGGATCAGCAGCAATGAAACGGCAATAATGACGATATTGAATCCCAGCCTGCTCTGAAACCAGCTGGTGTCCGCAAGGGCCGCCTCCGGCACCTGCTGGAGTTCTGCCGCCCCAAGCCGGGCAAGCGGCCGATCTTCTCCGGCGATATAGTTCTTGAAGTTCACTATATCATACTGCGGCGCAGCCGCCTCAGCATTCCCGTAGAGCAAGCGGTAAGGCTGGGCTCCGTCAGCAGCAAAAACGATCCGGTCCAGCAGGTATTCCAGCTTCAGCCCGGACAGCGCTATTGGCGCATCATCCTGGTTATGGATAACGATCCGCAGCATGGACGCGGACGAAGCTTTCACAGGAACAATAGTGGTAGAGGCAATCTCCGTATCTTTGAAATCCAGCCGGTACAGGTCTCCGGTGCCTGTTACGGGAATGACTCTGCCTTCGCCGTCATAAAGCTCGAACCTGCGGGTGAAGCTGCCGCTGCTCTCCAGCTGAAGCCCGGAGACTCTCAGCCGGTCATCATTGTGAATGATAATCTCAGTGCGTTTGTCTTTTTCCTGAATCTCATATTCTGCTTCCTGCTGCTGCTTAAAGAGTTCAGCTTTGATTACACGGTTGCTATGTTGCAGGGTCAGAGCAGGAAAGTGCAGATCCGCGACATTCTTCTCGGCCACCAGCCGGTAATAGCTGAATTTATATGTGCTGCCGAGGTCGATGCTATTCTGTTCGTGCCCATCTACGGTGTACAAATCACCCTTGGCTACAGGCTCCCAGACAACGCCGTCATAGCTGCCAAGCAGTTGTACGTGAAGCAGGAAGTCCTCTGCCGGAAGCTTGAACTCCAGCCGGTTGCCTTGGATATCGGTATTCTCGGCCAATGGTGTAACCCTGTAATCGAACAGGGTGTTCCCGCTCTTCTTCACGCTGTGAACCAGCGTAGCGGAGTAGGTTATGTTATGTTCCTGCGGGCGCTCTTCTCCGCTCTCCCTGTAGAAAGGAACATACTTGCCCGTATTGTCTACGATCCGCAGATCGCGCAGATCCTCTACTGCACCCCTGTAGACCTCAGGATCTAGGTAAAGTTCATAATAGGCTGCCTGCCCGGGGATCACAATCTGCTTCGAGTACCGCCATGCCTGGCCGGCGCTCCCTTCAGCTGCGGCAGACAGCGGTTGCCCGGGGGAGAGCAGGTTAAGAGAACCAAACAATAGAAGCATAGTACTAATCTTGTGGAGAATCCTGTTTCGCCTCTGCATAGACTTCCTCCATTCTGGCCGATACCCGCTGATAGAGATACGAAATGCCCAGCAGGCAGAGGCCGAAGCTGAAATAGGCGATGATCTTGCTGCCGGTATTCAGCAGCATCAGATCATAGAGCAGCAGCTTGCCGGTAGCCAGCAGCGACAGGGCCAGACCGAATCGCCGGATGTACACATATCTGCGGCGGAAGCCGAACAGGATGAACAGCACCGCCAGCAGCAGATAAGTGAGGCTGAAGATCAGACCGCCATCGTTCTGCCGCAGCTGTACCCCAAGGAAAGCCGTAACGATAGCCAGCAGATATACACCCATCACGACCGGATACAACTCCTCATTGTTATATTCCCGCTTCAACAGTGCCTTGAGCAGACGCCCGCCGCTATGCCAGACGAATAGATTGAAGAGGATTAGTAGTCCGAGTGCAGCATAATCCGCCACCGTATTATCGGAGAAATTAACCTTAAGGCTATGCTGCCAGGTAGTGAGGGCAATACAGATGACATAACCGATCGCGTACAGAAAATAAACCATGTATGCCACGGTGGCATCATAGAGCACTTTGATTTTTGGCAGTGCATAGGCCAGCCCTAACGTCAGCACGGCCGACAGCAGCAGTCTGTAGAACGTGGCACGGGTGAATTCCTCCGGTACATACAGGTTAAACAGATGCAGCGATTCATAGAGGATATACGCATAAGTGTTCACCAGCGCCGCATATTTAAACCAGACGCCAGTCTGAACCTCGGCAGGAGAGCTGGCAAGCAGAATCTCCCGCCGGGAATGGCGGATGGCGTATAAGAGAGCAACAACTAGCATCCCCGCTGTGATGAAAGTGTATTTTAGTGCAAAATATGAATTGTTATAGATTATCATAGGGTCGACAGAGGAAAGCTGCACCAGCACATCGTTGCTGAAGAAGAGGGCCAAAGAGAGCAGCAGGATACCCCAGCCGGTCCGTTCGATTGCTTTGAAGCGCTGCAGATGGCCGTAAACCGTCAGGACAACTGCCTCAACCAGCCAGCCGATGGACCACCAGACGGTACCCAGCTGAAACGGAATCATCAGCACGGCGAAGGTGAGGGAAGTGGCATAGAAGAGCAGCATGCTCTCTTTTTCCTGTGCCATCAGCTTCTCCAGCAGACGGCCGAGTCCCAGATACAGCAGGCAAAAGGCGAGGGCAAGCGCTCCTTTGTACGCACCAAGCCCCGCATCCAGGAACAGTACATACAGGATTAAGCAGCTGGTCAGCGTGTTGCAGGCGAGCAGCGCGAAATCCCACCAGGACAGCTTGGTCCGGTACTTGAACGGGTACCACAGCGTAATTCCCAGGTACATGGCGAAGGTCAGAATGGAATAGAACATATTTATGCCATAGCTGTCCGACAGTACAATCAGCAGCAGCATCGAAGGTGTATTGAACAGGAAGCTGATGTAATTGACAACGATCCAGCGTTTACGCAGGGAAATGAGCACAATCAGCAGATTCAGCAGGAACAGATAACCCATAGCTGCATACACTGCGCCTCCCTCCAGGCCAAATGCGCCTAAATAGGAGAACAAGGGCAGATAGCCTCCGACTAGACCCATCGAACAGATCGTCCGGGACTCATACCGGAGCGATAACAGAACCGCCGTCAGCGTAACGAGGACGGAGAGCGCAAGGCCGGGATAGATCCCGATAATCTCAAGCAGAAAATAGCTGTAAAAGATGGAGCCGTACAGCACAGAAATCCCGCCGCCGAGCAGCCCCAGCGCAAAGGTGCCTCTGCCTCTGCGGAACAGCCACTCACCGCCGCCCAGCATTAAGGCGCCGAGCAGGAAGAAGGCGCTGCCCTTCATATATCCTGTGAACCAGGTGGAGTAGCTGTATTTGAAGCCAGCGCCGACAGCCAGGATCAGCAGCAGGATGCCGAGCCGGTTGATCCAGTTCAGCCCGATCTTCATCTCGATCCGGTTCTGTCTGCGCCGCCGCCGGATCGTCTCCTCGCTGACCCCTTCCGAAGACAGCTCATCCAGCCGGTGATCCACTTCTGCCGCGAGCGGCCGTTCCGCTTCCAGTAGCTCCGCCCGGCGCAGAAGAATGCTCTCGTTCAGTCTGGCAGACAGCTCCTCCAGCCTGGCGCGGATCTCTGCACTGTCCTTCCCGAGCAGACGGTCCGCCGTACGGTACATCTCTGCGATACGTTGCTTTGTCCGAAGCTCAAAAGCGGTCAGCCGGTCATGCTGGGCAGCGCTTTGCCCGGCGAAATAGGTATGCAGCTTCCTGCGGGACAACCGCAGAATTCCCAGCTTCTCATCCAGAATCTGCTCGGTAAGCGCCGTGCGCAGCTCTGCGTTCTCTTGCTTCAGCCTGACTCCCTGAGCCTCAGTCTCAGCCAAGGCCTGTTCTACCGCGGCCGCCCGTTTCTTCAAAGCTTCATTCTCATTCACCAGATCACTGCCTTCATAGGCTTTGATCAGCTCCTGATACTCTCCCAGAAGTACATCCTGCTGCTCTTTTATGGCCCTAAGACGATCTTTGAATTGCTCCATAAGCGCCCCCAATGGCTTTTTTATCGTAATAGCTTTATTCTACTATAAACAAAGAAACAAAATCTTCCTTTTCTGTGCAGAGCTTCATGCTGTTGTCACGAAAACGTGAATCTGTGTGCAGGCAGCCATTCACCGGCTAAATCCGTTGCAGACGCTAAAAACACAAAAAAATCCGCAAGGCTCCAGGAGCTGGAGGAGCTTGCGGATTTTGATCTGCCGATCTATTTTTATCGCTGGAGGCTCTGTCCGTTAGTCGCAATAACGTCCTTGTACCAGTAGAAAGATTTCTTGCGGTAGCGCTCAAGCGTACCCGTGTTGTCGTCGTGGCGGTCTACATAAATGAAGCCATAACGTTTGCTGAGCTCTGCTGTCGAAGCGCTGACCAGATCGATACAGCCCCATGACGTGTAGCCCATCACATCCACGCCATCCTCGATTGCTTCACCTACCTGAACCAGGTGATCGTTCAAATACTTAATCCGGTAATCATCGTTAACCGTTGGCACGCCGTCGTCGCCTGTGATCAGCAGATCCTTGGCACCGAGCCCGTTCTCAACGATGAACAGCGGCTTTTGATAACGGTCGTAGAACATGTTCAGCACATAACGCAGGCCCTGCGGGTCAATCTGCCAGCCCCATTCACTGGCTTCGAGGTACGGATTGGCTGCACCGCTGAACAGGTTGCCTTCGGTCTGGTTGCGTTTGTTATCATCTCCCGTTTCGCAGATGCTCACATAGTAGCTGAAGGAGATGAAGTCTACTGTATGCTTCAATGTTTCCGCATCTCCCGGTTCCATATGAATCGCGATGCCATTTTCACGGAAGTAGCGTTTCATATAGCCAGGGTATACGCCTCTCGCATGCACATCGCCGAAGAAATAGTTCATGTGCTCCGACTTCATCGCTGCGATCACATCGTCCGGGTTCGGAGTCAGCGGGTAGGTCGGCATACTGAGAATCATACAGCCGATTTTGGCTTCCGGGTTAATCTCATGTCCGATCTTCACGGCCAGCGCACTTGCTACCAGTTCGTGATGGATCGCCTGATACAGATCCTGCTTGCTCAGCTGGTCCTTAGGGGTGTAGATCCCGCCGCTCATGAATGGTTCGTGCAGAATGGAGTTGATCTCGTTAAAGGTCAGCCAATACTTTACTTTGCCGGTGTAGCGTGTGAACACGGTTCTGGCTTACCGTTCGTAATAGTTGACTAACTCCCGGTTGACCCAGCCG
>CAKMKL010000339.1 GCA_927443375.1 uncultured Paenibacillus sp.
CAAGGACTGCTCTTTATTCCTCTAAACAGATAATCAAACAATTCCTGCCATCGCTCCTCAGGCTCATTTATAATAGCAACTGCTTCCGGAGAGGAAAACTCAGCCCACTCAATACCTTTGCCTCCCAGAATAAACCGCACCCCCGGGCAGGCTTCGCTCAAGCGTTTAATGAGACCCTCGCAGTAGGGCAGCAGCTCCTTGCCAGTAAGCGACAGGCAAATCGCCCCGATCCGGTTCTGATTTTCCAGCATCGCCATGACCCCTTCTTCCGGCGTATTCGCCCCCAGATAAATGACCTCGGCTCCGTTCTTCCGCAGGAAAAGCGAGAACAGCAGCAGTCCCACCTGATGATGCTCCCCCTCCGGGCAAAAAGCCAATACCTTCGGTAAATGGGCATGGACCGGAAACACATGGAAGAATTGATAGAAGCGGTTTGAGACCATGTGGGTCATATAATGCTCCTGTGCTACTGTTGCCGTACCCTCTTCCCAGGCATCACCCACCCTGACCAGCACCGGCACGAGCACCTGATGAAACATCGCCTCATATCCGTACATTGAGAAGCCAAAGTCGATCAGCGCATTCGCCCGTTCCCCCTGGAATTCGAGCAGAGCCGTGTAAATCTGCTGCTTCATCTTCTCAAAAGCATCCTGCGGCGTTCCGCCAGCTCCTGCATGCAGGTCCTCTATAGGCTTCTCTTTGCGGGCTTTCAGCAGCCGGACCGCATGCGAAATACTGATGCCCTGCTTCTCGGTCTGCTCCTTCAGCCAGCGCAGATCTTCGATGTTCTCCTGGCTATACAGCCTGTAGCCGGATTCGGTCCGTTCAGGGGTAACTGCCTGATATCTGTTCTCCCAGGCCCTCAGCGTGACAGACGGAATATCCAGTATTTCGACGACCTGTTTAATAGAGTACACGTAGCATCCCACTCTCTTTCCCTATACCCGCTGCATGATTTTGAATATTTAAACCTTATACAAATTATCTACACTCATTATACATATGCATAAGTATTATGTCATCAGAGGTTATAGACTATCCCAATAAGGAGGGAGACAGGAATAACCTTATACTAATTCAGCAACACTATAGCATCAGATATTTGCCATCTATCTGCTTCACTTCTACCTCCAGAGCGGTAATAGGTTGTTACAAAGCCGGAGCATACCCAGGAGGATCGCCCTATGAATTCAGGCAAACAACCCAGTCCGCAGGAAAGGCTGTATCAGTCCAGCAACTCCATGACCGGTTCATTCCTTGCCTCTAAAAAAAGAAAATTCCCGGGGCGGCGCGTATGGCTGATTGCCGCTATCCTGCTTATTCTTTGGCTGGCCGGCGTAATGATCTATCAGACCCACAAACCGCTGCCGCCAGGCATCTCCTACGAGAGCCCTGTTTATCATGCTGACAACGTGAGCTTCTTACACGATCTGACCTATCCGGCCGGCAATGGGAACGAAGAGCGTGAGGAGCAAATTTTGCCTAGAATCCTGCAGATTATCGATGAGTCCCGGCAGTTTCTGGTGATCGATTTATTCCTGTTCAATGACTACACCCATAAAGACCAGCAGTACCCTGCAGTCAGCCGGAAGCTTGCCGACAAGCTTATCGCCCACAAAGCCACTTATCCTGCTATGGATATCGTCTTCATTACCGATGAAGTCAACACTAATTACGGCTCCGCCTCCAACCATCTGCTGGAAGAGCTGAAGTCGGCAGGCATCAGGGTAGTGATAACCACTGTAGATTCACTCCGCGATTCGACGCCTGCCTACTCCGCCGTATGGCGCACCTTCATCCAGTGGTTCGGACAGTCCGGCAACGGCTGGATTCCGAATCTTATGGCGAGCGAAGGGCCGGATATTACAGCCCGTTCTTATCTAAAACTGCTCAATGTAAAAGCAAATCACCGCAAAGTTGTGGTCAGTGAGAATACTGCACTCATCTCCTCCGGCAACGTGCATGATGCCAGCGCCTACCATTCCAATATAGCGCTGGAGGTACAGGGTCCGGTTATTGCCGATATCCTGCGGTCTGAGCAGGCTGCGGCCGACCTCTCGGATGCCGGCCCGCTGCTGGGCAAGACGCCTGAATTCCCGCAGACGGCTGAAGCTGCCCGCGGTCCGCTGGAGGTGCGCTATTTAACGGAGGGCAAGGTATATAAGTACGCACTTGAAGGGATCCGCGGGGCGGAGCAGGGCGATATCATCTGGATGGGGATGTTCTATCTTGCCGATAATGCCATTATCAACGCCCTGCTGGAGGCATCAGAGCGCGGCGCGGAGGTACGCCTCCTGCTGGACCCGAATCAGAACGCCTTCGGCCGGGACAAGACCGGAATCCCGAACCGCCCGGTAGCCATGGATCTGAACAGGCGTTCAGACGGAAAAATCGGTATCCGCTGGTACAATACCGGCAAAGAGCAATATCATACCAAGCTGATGTTCATTGACAAGGCCTCAGACAAATCGGTTGTCCTTGGCGGTTCAACCAATTTTACGGCCCGCAACCTGGACGATTACAATCTGGAGAATGATCTCTGGGTCGCTGTCCCGCAGGATCAGCCGTTATACACTGAGATATCCGGCTATTTCAACCGGCTGTGGAATAACGAAGGCGCGGTATACAGTCTGCCGCTGAAAGAATATCAGAGCGATGTCACCTGGCTGAAATATATCGTGTTCCGGATGCAGATAA
>CAKMKL010000340.1 GCA_927443375.1 uncultured Paenibacillus sp.
TTTGGACTTCCGGCCACTGTTGTCTGCAGATTTCTTGATTTATACCGTTTTATCGGTTGAAATCCGCAGACAGCATATGCTTCCGTTGTGAGCTTTCCTTTGGAAAGCTTTCAGGCGGACACTATCGCTCCTACAGTTCCAAAATTCCCTTCCGCCACTTTTCCAAAATGCTTATTTTCAAGTTCAATCTATATAGTTCTATAATCTGGCCTCTACTTCAGTCATGATTTCAACGAGAGTGCTATTCGCCAAGTCCATGCCTGTGAGGCTTATATTCTGCTCAATTGCGGATTTATAGATTAACGAAGCTGCAGCACCTTCCCAGGAGAGCGCCCCGGTTACCATGCTGTCCTTCACAAAAATTCTGGTGTACACGCCGTTAACCACGGCCGAAACCGTCTGGTCGCATTGACTCTCATCGGTATTGCCGATGGAGAACAGTGAAATGCCAAAGGCGTTGAACAATGTAACCGGCGTTGACTTGCGGTAAGCAGCGGGCTGCGCGGCAGCCATGTTGCCTCCGGCAACCTTCCCCTGCTCCATAGCTCCGCCCCATAATCCTTCGACCTGGCCGTCCAATTCGGCCAGATCTCCGGCGGCGTATATATGCGGAGCACTTGTCTCCAAACGGGTGTTCACAACCACGCCGGAGCGTGTGCGGATTCCGGTTTCTTTTACAAGATCAGTATTAGGAACGATGCCTATGGAGTACACCACATGCTCGCAGGGTATTGCCGCCATGTCGTCAAGGGTCACGCCGGAGACAACGTCCGTTCCATGAATCGAGGTGACTCCGCAATGAAGTTTGACCTCCACTCCGGCCTGCTCCAGGGTCAAACGCAGCTGCTCTGAGGAAGCTTCATCCAGCTGTCTGGCCATCAGCCGCGGGGCTGCTTCTACTATAGTTACTTGATAGCCGGCTTCATGCAGTGCCCAGGCCGTCTCCAGCCCCTGAACCCCTCCGCCGATAACAACGATCCGTTGTCCGCTTGTGAGGCTTGCTTTTAGCGCGTCGGCATCCCCTAACTCACGGATCGTGTGGACATTCCTCAGCCCGGCCCCATCCACCGTCAGCGCCCGGTTTCTCGCGCCCATACAGAGCAGCAGCTTGTGGTATGAGGTCAGCTTACCGTCTGCGGTCTCCACCTGCTGCCGCTCCGGATGGATGGACATAACCCGGCTCGACGTCTGAAGGGAGATCCGGTTGTCCCGGTACCACTTCTCCTTCTTGATCAGCACCTTCTCGCTGTGCAGGTCGCTGAACAAACCTTTGGTCAGCTTGATCCGGTTATACGGCAGATGGTCCTCTTCGCCAAAGATAGTGATCTCTGACTCCGCATCCTGATCACGGATCGCCTTGGCGGCATGAACCGCCGCGACTCCGCTTCCGACAATGACGTAATGTTTAGACATATCAGTACTCCCCCTTAGAATGAGCTCAGCAGCAGATCGGAAACAAAATCAGCGGCATTTTTAATTTGCTGCGTCTTATCGGCATCTTTGGGCGAGAACCGGACCCGGATCGGGAATTCCACATGCGTCATACCGGTTGATTTGATTACCTCGGAAGTACTTTGTACCGTCATATTGGTTCCGTTCAAATAGTCCTGAATCACTTCAATGGCTTCACCGCTCCAGCCGTAAGAGCCAAATGCCGCTGCAAGCTTGCCTTCGAGATTCATCTGCTGCAGCTCTTTCAGCAGGGGTTCCAGATTACCGATCATGTCTGCATAACGGGTCGAGCTGCCGATAAAGACGGCATCCGCTGCGGCGATACTGTCCAGAATCTCTGACATGCCGCTTTTATCCGCATCCCAGACTGCTGTTTCAATCCCGTTTGCCTGCAGGGTAGTCTGCAGAATGCCGGCCATTTTTTTGGTGCTGTTTTTGAGTGTTGTGTACACGATAGCTGCTTTTTTGCCCTGTGTCGTCTCACGGCTCAGCTCGGCGTACAAATCAATATATTTGCGGACCTCTTCCCGGATAATAAATCCGTGCGAAGGGGCGATCATTTCGATTTCCAGATCCTTAACGGCTTCAATCAGCGTTCTTACATATCTTCTGTGCGGATGGATAATGGCATTGTAATAGCCCTTGAAGTCCTCTGTAATGTCAAACCCGGCCTCATCGCTGAACAGCTTCCCGACAGCAACATGTGTGCTGAATATATCGCAAGGGAACAGGATTTTGTCTTCCACACAATAAGTAATCATTGTCTCTGCGGTATGAAGGTACGGCGTTTCTTTGAACAGCAGCGTCTTGCCGCCAATGTCCAGCGTATCTCCATCCTTCACAACCAGGAAGTTGCGGGCATGAAGCTTGTACATTTCCTGAAGCTCTGGCACAGCAATCTCTGTGCAGACAATCGTGGCGTTAGCCGCCCGGGAAGCCAGTGCTGCAAGTCCGCCGGAATGATCAGGTTCGGTATGGTTGATTACAATGTATGAAATGTCCAAAGGATCGATCAGCTTTTCCATCTGGTCCGCATATTCCCGGCCAAATTCCATATCCACGGTATCGATGACAGTCGGCTTGCCAGTTTTCAGCAGGTATGAATTATAAGTGGTTCCTTTACTCAGTACAAGACGGTGAAAGGGAACCTCCCGGTTGTCGATTTTGCCTACCCAGTACGTATCTTTTGCAATCTTAATTTCAGTGTTCTTCATCTGTTAGCCCTCCTGATTGATAATCTTTATCAGCAACCTCATTCTATAATGGCCGCCAATTCAAAAGGAGGATTTGAATCAAATTTTGAAAGTTTCAAAAACAGATGTCCATAATCTGAATATACACTGTTCCTGAAAAAGCGTTATGCATCTGGTCACCTTAGGTGCAGGAAGTTGTTGGATTCACATCTTACAATAGTAGGGTAAGACGAGGGATTACTCCCTCGGACTCCCCGTCAAACCGTGCATGCGGATTTCCCGCACACGGCTTTCCTTCGTCAGTTCCCCATCTTCAGGAGTGAGTTTTCTTCATCCGTCGCCGGACTGCCCTATTTCACTCC
>CAKMKL010000341.1 GCA_927443375.1 uncultured Paenibacillus sp.
ATCGTTGATTATCGGGATTCAGAGGATACCATCGATGATTATCTGGGTGACGCGCTGATCTTGAGAGGTTCGGGAAGCACGCTGAACGCTGATGGTGATCTTGTGCCGCTTCCGCAGCAAAGCTATGAAATTGCCGTAAGCGGTCTTAAACTGCAGACGATTGACGCCGATAAAGTCGAGCTGCAGACGGACCGTGCCAAATATACCCTTACATTGAGTTAAGCAGCAATATAAAAGGCCGCGGGAACTCCCGCGGCCTGATTTATTCTTCTCCTATGATCTTCACTTCGGTCTCCAGTTCCACGCCGAATTTGTCTCTAACTGCAGCGCGCACGTGCTGAATCAACCCGATGTAATCACTTGCGGTTGCATTATCCGCATTAACTATAAATCCGGCATGCTTACGGGAAACCTCAGCACCGCCGATCCGGGTTCCCTGCAGGCCGCTTTCCTGAATCAGCTGGCCGGCATATCGCCCTGGCGGCCGTTTGAAGACACTCCCGCATGAAGGATATTCAAGAGGCTGCTTTGACTCCCGCAAATGAGTAAGCTCATCCATTGAAGCTTTGATCTGAGCCGGGTCTCCCTGTTTCAGGGCAAACCGCGCCTCCAGCACAATATATTCTCCACTGGCGAAGATGCTGTGCCGGTACCCCCATTCCAGATCATCTCCCCGTAAAGTGACCATTTCACCCGACTGGTTAAGGGCAAGGGCACTCTCCAGTACATCCTTCACCTCTCCGCCGTATGCTCCGGCGTTCATATACAGAGCTCCTCCTACTGTACCGGGAATACCACATGCAAATTCCAGGCCTGACAGCTTTTGTTCCAGTGCATAATAAGAGGCATCAATAATCTTAGCACCGCACTGGGCAACAAGAAGCTCCCCTTGAATTTCTATTTGGCTAAGCTCCGAGGTCTGAAGGACAATCCCCCTTATACCGCCATCACGGATAATGACATTCGAACCGTTACCCAGAATGGTGAGCGGAATGTGATTCTCGCGTGCATATGTAACTATGGTTCGGATTTCCTCATACGAAACGGGCGCAGCCAGGATGTCTGCTTTGCCTCCTATTTGAGTGAATACATAAGATTTCAGCACTTCACTGCTTCTAACAACTCCATGGGAAAGCAGCTGCTGCAAATCTTCTTGGATTTTATTGATATTCATCGTTCATGCTCCTTTAACTACCTGAAAATGATGATCTGCATATATCCGAAGGAATAAGAATGACATTTATCTATGCTGAATAGACCGAGAACTCTGAGCCTGACTGCGGCAACCACAACTGTAACAACGAACAGGCTCCCTTGTCAATGACCGGGAGCCTCACTTGAAATTGTCCTATATAAATTATGCGGCAATTTCATAAAATATAATCTAAGCCTGCGCCGAAGCAGTGTCGTTACGGTATTCGGCTCTGCGTTTGACCCGTTCCTCCTCTGTCAGCCGGGGACATGTGTAGCAGTAGGTTCCCCCTTCAGTACGATAATAAAGGCAGCAGACTCTGGTACTACGGGATGAAGATCAAATTTGCTGCCAAAATCTTTTATCAGATCAGGCGTCTGTGCCTCATCCACAGTAATTCCTCCTTTGTTCTCTGCACCTTCAGTGGAATCTACAAACCCGCAGCCTTTGAGGCTGCAAGCTCATAAGGCAGGCACAATGGCACGCCGGTACGCGGATCTGGAACAATGTCACATTCGATACCAAATACTTTGCGGAGAACATCAGGTGTCATAACCTCTGCCGGAGTACCTTCACTGATTACCGTACCCGATTTAATCGCCACCATATGCTGTGCATAACGGGAGGCATGGTTCAAATCATGCACTACCATGATGATGGTTCGCCCTTCTTCCTCGTTCAATTTCTGCAAAAGCTGAAGCACTTCCAGCTGGTGAGCCATATCAAGGAAGGTAGTTGGCTCATCCAGGAACAGAATATCTGTCTGCTGGGCTAAGGCCATAGCTATCCAGGCCCGCTGGCGCTGGCCGCCGG
>CAKMKL010000342.1 GCA_927443375.1 uncultured Paenibacillus sp.
CAATATTCCGGTGGTCGGACATTCTGGGGTAGCCTGTATCACCCCCGCTTTCGATCCCCTTGCCAATAGCAATCCGCCTGGTGGTTACCGCCAGGCCAAGCAGCATTTCCATGTATACACATTCCGGGAGTTCTGCGGTGACATTGAACTGATGGAGACGGTCTACAAGCTGACCGAAAGTGTGATCAGGCGGACGGGGCTGCCGTTCCAAAGCGACCGCTCCCTGCGGGAAGGGCTGCTGGAGCATATGGAGCCGGCATTTAAGCGGCTGCGCGAGGGTACCCGTATCCGCAATCCGCTGCTGGGCCCGATCCGTAAGGATTATGATTATTTATTTCAGATTGTCCGGGCTGCGGTGGAGGATCTGCAGCTGGAGCTGGAGATTCCCGATGAGGAAATCGCCTTTCTGGTCATGCATTTCGGAGCTTCCATCGAAAGGCTGAATCAGCTGAAACGCAGTGTGCGGGCTATCCTGGTCTGTGCCAGCGGGCTCAGCTCCTCCCGGCTGCTAGCCACCCGCCTGGCAAAGGAGATGCCGCAGATTGAAATTCTCGGGAATATCTCCTGGTATGAGGCTGCGCGCCTGCCGGAGGTTGACTATGATCTGATTATTTCTACCATTGATTTGCCGCTGGACAAAGAGCGCTATATCAAAATCAGTCCCTTGCTTACCGGGGGCGAGATAGAGAAGCTGTTAAGCTACATCCAGAATATTACGCTGCGGGAACGGGAGAGCGTTTCCAAGAGTGAGACAGACAGGGCGGGACGCGAGGTTAGTGCGCTGGACCGTTTGAAGAGCTACAAGGGTATTCTGGATGAAACGGTCAGCCTGCTGGAGCGGTTCCGCTTTTATCCGCTGGATAACGCAGGAATTCCACTGGACGCTACGATTTCTGCGATGCTTGATTTCCTGAAGGGCAGCGGGGTCATCGGCGATGCCGACATCCTGCTGGAGCGACTCCTGGAGCGGGAAAGAATGTCCAGTCAGGTCATTCCGGATACGGGGCTGGCGCTCTTTCATACCCGGAGCAGCCACATCCATATGTCCTCTTTAACCTTGTACCGCCTGAAGCAGCCGATTGTGCTGGAGGGGAATACCGAGGTGAGGGTCATTCTGCTGATGCTTGCCCCGCGCAAGCTGTCCAAGGAGAGTCTGGAAGTGCTCAGTGAAATCAGTGCGATGCTGCTGAATTCCGAACTGGTGAAGCTGCTGGAGGAACGGACAGAAGCTGAGATCAGGGGTTATTTATCGTCTGAACTGCTACATTTCTTCGAAAATAAAATGTGAAAGCGTGAGAAACCATATGAGTATACTGTCAGAAAACAAAGTAATAATGAACGGTGCCGCCAAAGATAAATACGAAGCGATCACTATGGCCGGCAAACTGCTGGTAGAAGCAGGACATGTAACGGAAGAATACGTACCGAAGATGCTTGAACGCGAGGAAGTTGTATCGACCTATATGGGCGGGGGTCTTGCGATTCCCCACGGAACGAAGGAAGCGAGACCATTCATTAAATCTACCGGCCTCTCCGTGATCCGGTTTCCGGACGGCGTTGATTTCGGTGGTGATGAGCCTGCTTTTGTTGTGATCGGCATTGCTGCCGCAGGTGACGGGCATATGGAAGTGCTGACGAATGTAGCTATGATCTTCACAGAAGATGATGCTATTGAGCGGGTAATGAGCGCTCCTACCCCGGCGGATGTAATCGCGATCTTTGAAGGAGGACTCGAATAATGAAGGCCGTTCATTTTGGTGCAGGCAATATCGGCAGAGGGTTCATCGGACTCCTGCTGTCCCGGGCAGGGTACGAGGTTTGTTTTGTAGACGTAAATGAGGCGTTTGTGGCCCAGCTTAAGGAACGCGGCGAATATCCGGTGACACTTGCCAGCGACGGGCAGGAAACGGTACTGGTGAAGAATGTGACCGCTCTGAGCAATGTGACCCAAGCAGATGAGGTGGCTGCAGCAATTGCCGAAGCGGATATGGTTACGACCGCTGTCGGTGTCTCCATTCTGAAGCATATTGCCGGTGTTGTGGCAGAGGGAATCCAGAGACGGGTCACTGTTTCGGATGCGCCGCTGCATGTGATCGCCTGTGAGAACGCCATTGGCGGCAGCGCACAGCTCAAAGAGCTGGTCTATGCGAAGCTGGATGAGGCTACCCGCGCTAAAGCGGATGCTTCTGTAGCTTTTCCGAATGCGGCCGTAGACCGGATTGTGCCGCTGCAGCAGCATGAGGATATTCTGAAAGTGGTAGTAGAGCCTTTCTATGAGTGGGTAGTGGATGCTTCACAGATGATCCCGGGTTATACACCGGTTGAAGGTGTGCATTATGTAGAGAACCTTGAGCCATATATTGAACGCAAGCTGTTCACCGTGAACACCGGACACTGCTCTGCGGCATATCTGGGCTACCTTCGGGGCTACGAGACCATTCAGCAGGCTATGGCTGATGAGGGTCTGACTGGACTGGTACGTGAAGTCCTGGAAGAAACAGGCGCCGTCCTCGTTCAAAAGCATGGATTCGACCAAGTTGAGCACAGCAAATATATCGAGAAAAACCTGGAGCGTTTCCGGAATCCGGCCCTGACCGATGAAGTATCGCGTGTGGGCCGCTCGCCGATTCGCAAGCTGTCGCCGAATGACCGTCTGGTATCGCCGGCTCTGCAGGCTTATGAACGTGGCCTAAGCTATAAGGCTCTGACCCGTTCCATGGCGGGTGCACTGCTGTTCCAGGCAAGTGATGATCCGGAAGCGGCGGAGCTTCAGGCGGCTATTGCCGAGCTTGGCGCAGAAGCAGCGCTTACGAAATACACCGGCCTGGCTGCAGATCATGAGGTGCACCAGTCCGTGATGGCGGAATACGCCAAACTGAAATAAGCAGAGGCTAAATAATAGACTAGAGTCGTTGATTTAGCAACGTAGTTGAATTGAAAAATCGTCAGCTTTTTGGAAAAAAGTTTCAGACTGATTCATTAATTGAAGCAGCGGCAGAACAAGACTAGATAATTAAAGTCTTAGACTGCCGCTGTTGTTGTTTAACTATCGTTTCCCGATAGTTCAGAAACGATAAGGATTGATTAGGGATAAATTTTTTCGCCTTTTTCAAGCATCGCTACAAACTTTTGAATTCGTTTCGCCCGGGTTTCTTGCTTCTTGGCATTATGGATTCTGAATAGGAATGCATATTTATTTTGTCTATCCAACGTATCATAAAATGCCTTCGCCTTGACATTACGCTCCAGTTCAATTGCGAAATCCTCAGGCAAAGAGGCGATACTGCCCCCTGTGGGAAGCTGTTTCGAACGGAGCGCAAGGAACGCCGATAAGCCACCGTTAGATTTGGAATTAGCAAAAGGTAAAGAAACAGGGGGCAGCTGTCAACAAGGCAGTCTGTCCCCTGTTTTTTGCAATGCTTCCAACTGAGCCGATACGTAGACTTCAATTCAACTCTACTGCCCGTTTAATCGTGTTTGCAAGGCAAAAATCCCTGCTAGCTTTAGGCTATCTATATACTCCCTTCTTTATATGCTTTCATTAATTCTGATCAGCAATTTCTTTAAGATTTGCTTCTCCTCGTCATTAAGGGTTTGAACGATTTCATCCTCCACTTTTTGAAATGAGTTATTAAAGTCTTCAATTAATTCAACCGCTTTTGGTAATACATATATATTTTTTTGCCGTTCATTATTCACCGGGATTTTGCGTTCGATGAACCCTTTTTGCTCTAGAGCTTGAAGCATGGTTGTAACGCTTGCCCCACGCAGATGAAACCGATCTGCAAGGTCCTTTTGAATAATATGATTATTTTGATTCTCATAAATATAATCGATTACTTTTCCTTGTTGAGAACTTAATCCTAGCTCTTTTATACTCTCATCCGCTCTTTTCTTTAACTTAAGACCGATAATCTGAAACAAATCCATATAAGGCGTATCTTTTCGGGAATGCATGACCGTCCATCGTCCCCTCTGTAATTGTTAGGAATCTAATTGTAAGTAGCTAAAATATACAGTGATCCTAACAGACTTGTCAAACAAAAATTAGATTATTGACTATTAGTTACCTAACAGTTATAATCCGAATTGTTTAGTTACAAACACATTAGGAGGAATTATGATGGAGAAATTAAATCAAAATGCTGGGTTAGAAGAAATTACGGCGATTACAAATGTACGAATCTTTGATGGATATCAAATTATTGCTCCCAGACATATTGTCATTAAAGGGGAGTCCATTATTTCAGTGGGCGGAGACATTCCAGCCGATGCAATGATTATCGAAGGAGAAAATGCGACACTAATACCTGGTCTGATTGATGCACATGTCCATACCTCAATTGGCGGATTACGAGATGCCTTAAAATTCGGTGTTACAACAGAACTCGAAATGAATGGGGATTTTACTAAAAGAGGGCGCGAAATTCAGTTAAAAAATGTGAATGACATTGCAGACGTTCGATCTGCTGGTACAGCGATTACCGCTCCTGGTGGACACCCAGATGAATTACTGCCTGATGGAGATGAAATACCGGAATTCGTATTAAAGGAACTAGAGAAGTTATCGGAGGAAGACAGGGAAGCAATGTTAGCCGCCTACGCTCACGATCACGACGAAATACCGCAAGTGACGACGGTTGAAGAAGCGATCAAACATGTGCATACCCAAGTGGATAATGGAGCTGACTATATTAAGATCATGATTGAAGAAGGTACGGTCATGGGTGTTCCTGGCCTGCCTGTACTAAGTGATGAGATTCTAAGAACAGCCGTGACAGAAGCCCACAAGTTCGACAAGCTGGTCATCGCCCATGTCTTGACGGCTCATTCATCGCAAGAAGCCATCAATTTAGGAGTCGACGGTTTAGGGCACTTGTTTATCGATAGACCCGAGGACACGTCCGAATTAGTTAAATCCATTGCTGAGTCTGGAGCTTTTGTTACACCCTGCTTGGTGTTGAATTCATCGATTATTGGAAATCCCGCATCGGAATTGGCGAATGATCCACGGGTTCTTTCCAAATTAAGTTCCGATTGGATCGATATTTTGAACTCAAGCTTCAATACGTTCCCACAAGGCAATATGGAGAACAGCTTTAAGAATGTGATGGATCTTCACCGTGCCGGAGTTGATATTCTTGTAGGGACGGATGTCGCACCAGTTCCCGTTCCGAACCTTGGTGGCCTTGCTCATGGGGCCAGTGTCCACCACGAAATGCAGCTGCTGGTGAAGGCCGGGTTCACCCCGATTGAAGCACTTCAGTCTGCTACTACTAAACCGGCCCGTTGCTTTGGTCTACATGATCGCGGCCGGATTACCGAAGGTGCGCGTGCTGATCTTATTCTCATAAACGGTGATCCGACCACTAGTATTTCTGATACCCTGTCAATCAAATCCGTGTGGTTCAATGGTTCACAACAACTAAGTTAAAACTAGACTTGCTGATTGTAAAATAACCAAGAAGAGGGACTGCAGAATGCAGCTCCTCTTGGACTTTAATCTATTTATCCAACTCCTTATTTCAGGAACGACGCCCAACTATCTGACTGAGCTTTATTTTGTCAGTTTGCTTTTGTTTAACTGATTGAATATTAAATATTCCAGATAAGTAATAATTAACGTGTTTTTTGTTGTCATTCCCCACTTAATTTGTTGTGGACTAATTAGACTAACCTGCCCGTTAGCTTAATGAAGCGCCCGCCAGTCTAACATTTTATTTTTCAGTCTATATAGGTTGAACTGAAAAACTTCATACTCGAACCAGCAGTCGATCGATCGCTTCAAGAGGGTGCTGATTGACCCGTTTCATGAAGGCTGCGACATGAGAGCGAATGATGTAAAACTTGTGGAAAAAGACATTGTTGAC
>CAKMKL010000343.1 GCA_927443375.1 uncultured Paenibacillus sp.
CCATCGAGCGCCTGTTCAAACCGTTCGCACTCCAGCTCCGTCCGCAGCAGGCGGTTGTTGTACAACCGGGCGATGCCCGGATACATATTCATCATGAGTGGCCTCCTACGTCCGGTCCAAAAGATGGCGGATTCCGGCGGCAACACCATGCTCTACATTACTCAATGTGATGAAATCAGCGGTTTCCTTGAGCAGGGCAGCGGCATTCCCCATGGCAATTTTATAGCCGGCCATCTCAAACATCGGGAGATCGTTATAGCTGTCGCCCATCACAGCAACCTGCTCAGCCGGAATGCCGTAGTGGGCAGCCACCAGGCTTACACCGTTACCTTTGTTGGCCTCCTTGTGGTTGATGAATATGTATCCGGGCATCGCCCGGTTGTACAACAACCGCCTGCTGCGGACGGAGCTGGAGTGCGAACGGTTTGAACAGGCGCTCGATGGGCTGGCAGGTGATACCGAGGATGCTGTGATCCAGCAGATTTTCAAAGTATTCGATGATGAGACGGAGCACGGGGAAATGATGTTCAGCCTCGTTCATTTCGTGGAGAGCTGCCATATGGAGATGTACCTGACCCAGCTGCTGGAATCGCTGCCTGAGATGCTCGAGCCTGCCCGGGGCTGGGCCATCGTGCTGAACGAGCGGATCTTGAGTGACGAAATGTTCCTGAAGGAATATGCCGCTATAGCCAAAGGCATGCCTCCACGGGTGAAGCGGGCACTGACTTTTCTGCTCGAAGAGATCCGGGAGAACAAACCCCGCGCGTACGAGCGCAAAGTGAACTATATGCTTGGAAAGATAAAGTGACGGCTGCCCGAAACCCGGAAGGCTGCCGTTAAAAAGGGGCTGCTGCTTAAAGTGCCCTGGATGGGCCCACCCTGCAATATGTCTCATTTCGGCATTTCCCGTCTGTAGCACCGGTCCCCCAACGCGACCCATCCTCTGGCATAAAAATAACATTTCGCCAAAACAGATACGTGGTATAGTGTAAGTTGGCAAAAATCAACCCGTTAGTGGACTTAAATGAAGGTGAATCTAATGAACAAGCTTTTATTTCATAATATACCGCTGGGCGCAACCGGTGAGCGCATTCCCCAGGCGGCCATCGCTTCAGCCCGGACCAGCCGTGAAATGGTGAAGCCGGAGGAAAGTGATGCCGCTTATTTCCGCAGGCTGGAAGAAGGGGGCATTCTGCTTAATCAGCCGCAGATCGCAGCAGTACGGCATCATCAGGGGCCGCTGCTGACACTGGCCGGTGCAGGCTCCGGCAAAACCTCGGTGCTGATCTGCCGAACCGGTTATTTGCTGTCGGTACGGGGTATCTCACCCAGCCGGATGCTGCTGCTTACCTTCTCGAGCAAGGCGGCTGCAGAAATGCGTGAGCGCATCGCCTTGCTCCCGGGTGTCGAGGAGAGCGATGCCGCCCGTCTCCAGGCCCGCACGTTCCATTCCTTTTTCCTCTACTTCCTGAGAAGACAAGGACTGCGGCAGGACATCTTTCATGAGACGCGCCGCCAGCATATCCTGCTGAAGCAGATTATGCGGGAGCTGGGGCTGCCGAAGGATGCCTATCCGCCGGAAACACTGCTCGCCCTGCTCTCTTCCTGCAAGATGAGTATGGGCGAAGCGGAGAATCTGCCGGAGAGCACAACTGCAGAACAGGAAATGAAGGCGATCCTGGTCCTGTACGAGCAATGGAAAACCGATAATTTCAAAATCGATTTCGATGATGTGCTGCTGATCGCATACAAAATGCTGCGGGAGCAGCCCGCGCTGCTGCAAGAGCTGCAGCAGAAATTCCAGTATGTCATGGTCGACGAATTTCAGGATACGAACGCGCTGCAATATGAGCTGGTCAAAATGATTGCCCATCCGCAGCATAATCTGATGGTTGTCGGCGATGATGACCAGACGATCTATTCATTCAACGGCGCGCGCAGTGAGTTCATCCTTGAATTCGAGAAGCTTTACCCGGGCGCCAAGGTAATCACGCTGGATATTAACTACCGCTCCGGCCCGGCGATTGTCGGCCTTGGCAACGGCATCATCCGCCATAACCTGCGGCGGCGCTCCAAAACCCTGCAGGCCGCCAAAAACAGCGGCAGTCAACCCCGGTATCTGCGCCCGCAGACCGCGGATGAGGAAGCCGAGCAGGTTGTTGAACACATTATCAGCCAAGTGGACAGCGGAAACAGGGAATACCGCGATTTCGCCCTGCTCTACCGTGCCTCCAGCAGCAACCGGGCGGTGCTGGAGCTGCTGCTGCTGCGGGATATCCCCTATGTGGATTACGGGGAAGGACAACTGCTCTACGAGCACTGGCTGATATCCCCGGTGCTGGATCACCTGCGCCTGTCACTGAACCGGCGCAACTTCGCGGCGATGGAGAACATCCTGCCGACCCTCTATATGAGCCGGGAAAAAGGCATGGATCATATCCGCCGGATGGAGGCTGTCCAGCCCAAGCAAGGACCGCTGATCCATCTCCTGTCGCTGCCAGGCATGGAGGATTTCAAAGGCGCTAAGCTGCGTGACCGGCTGGAGCTGATCCGCGGTCTGGCGGCGTTAACACCGGTGCAGGCGATCCGCCAGATCCGCACGAACTTCTATGACTATTTCATTGAAGCCAATGAACGGCACCAGGCTACATTGCACCGGGAGACGCTCAAGGAAATGCTGGACGAGCTGGAATCCTCGGCAGAACGGTTCGACAGCATCCCGGTCTTCTTAGAATTCATTGCTAATATTACCGAGCGGAATGAGCTGAGCCGCCAGCCCGGCCTGAAGGAGCAGGGCAACCGGATTGCGCTGATGACCATTCACAAGTCCAAGGGGCTGGAGTTCCCTGTGGTCTTCCTGATCGGCGCATCGGAAGGCATTCTTCCCCACAGCTCGGCGCTCGAAGGCGAGCGGCTGAAGGACCGGAAGACGGCCAAGCCCCCGGCAGCCGGCGCCTTCAAGACTGGCAGCGACTCCGGCATTGCCGCACTGGAAGAAGAACGGCGGCTCGCCTACGTAGCCGTCACCCGGGCCCGGGAGGAGCTGTTCATCAGCTCACCGGCCAGACACCGGGGGAAGAAAGCGGAAGTCTCCCGCTTTATGCTGTCCGCCTTCCGCGCAGCAGCCGCCCCTTCCCGGCCAGCGCCCGCCTCTGTGGCGCTAGGCAGAACCGGCGTGACCAGATCGTATTCCTCCGGCAGCGGCGCGAATGTACGGATGCATACTGTTCCGGTCTGGAACTGTACCGGCACTAGCTGCCCGGGCTGGACCCGGATGAAGGCAGGCGGAGCCGAGGATCATTTGGCCTCCAAGCCCTGCCCGCTGTGCAGCTCGCCCATGGCGAAAAGCACCCGGGAGGTTCCTGTGTAACACACAGGACAGACGCATCTACAGGCAAAAGCCCCTTTCCAAAGAACAACTGTGGGAAGGGGCTTTTCTTCTTTATACATATCCGGTTCTCAAGCAGAAAGGACCATCGCTACCAGAGCAATGGTCCTTCCTGTTTCACGTCCAAGCCCACAAAAAACCGTCGCGGTCCCAGGCGATTCTTCCGCCATGCAGCTTACGGAAAGCCTTCTTCACGTCCTTGGACAGCGAGGCGTTCCCGTTCTCATTGACAAACACAAACTGCTCGCCGAAATTGGCCTTAACATATTCAATCGCGGCGGTCTGGTGCAGGATTCCGGTAAAACGGATCTCCTTGACCATCCATTCCGCTACCTCTTGTGCGGTAACTTCCATCAGGCTGGTGCCCCTTTCAAAATGCCATACGCAATATTTCCTCATTATAGCATGAATATGAAAGAAAGCCGTCCCCTGATCTCTCGGTCTACCGGGAATGGATACTACAAGATACCGGTGCCAAGTACGGCCCGCAGCCCGGATAAGCCTTAGTGTGTGATCTGGCTGACATTAGCGGGAAAAGTTCCAGCTAATTCGTCCGGTTTCGCCTAACATCATGGTTTAGCTGGAAAACCTCCACCTAATTCTCTGAGAAACGCTGGTTCGGACCCATACGGGAGCAATTAGATGGAGAAAATCCAACTATATAAATTGAACTTGTGATTTTTCTATTTCGGGATTGACCGTGACTACAGAGAATATTTGGACTTCCGGCCGCTGTTGTCTGCAGATTTCTTGATTCTATACCGCTGTTCACGGTGGAAATCTGCAGACAAAGGAATTAAGGAATTTTCGATAAATTTTCCGAATTTTTCCGGGAAATG
>CAKMKL010000344.1 GCA_927443375.1 uncultured Paenibacillus sp.
CACATTGTCCCTGGTTCATTAGGGAGTTTTTTAGAAAAACTAAGTATCAATATGAATGGCTCAACACTAACATCAGTGCTTGACAGTTGACGGGAATAATAAAAGTAATCCACATCCCAATAAAGTAAAGGGATTCTACTCCTCTATTTCTATGAGCGACGCATCATTTAGGGAATTAGTGGAAATTATGCCCGCTAATTTTGGAGATATTCCCTTTGGAAGCGGGTAGAGAGAAGATTATAGGGATCAATTCCCTTTAATTTCATAATAAAGGCGTTTCATCCATAATTAGTAGGCGTTTTTCCCTCTAAATTCTCAAAAGGTCGAATTCGAAACATCACGTGGAAGCGCCATATGAATAGTTATATTTTGCGGATCAGAACAGGAGAGTTAACAACTATGATTATTAAAGAAAACCACGGAGTGCTCAGCGAAGCGGGCTACTCTTCAGCTACGGCGCTGTCCACCGCCGCCAATTATATTATGAATGCGCCGGAGACGTTCACCCATACCTACCGGACATACATCCGCCTGCGGGAAAACGGCAGTTTGACGCTGAAATTCTGGCACAGCAACAGTGTCGATTCCACCTGGGATATGGGGCAGGAGGCCAGCGGCAGCGAACCGGGCGGGGAGTGGAGCATAGAAGAAGCGTATATCGCTGACGGCGGGCTTGTGCCGGATGGTGCGGTAGCACCGGGCTCGCAGGTTCCGGTTACCTTCGAGGGGGCATACTCGAAGGCGGTTGCTCCCGGCGAATGCTTCTGGAGTGACGAAGCCTCACTCGACTTGCCGGAAGGTCATTACCTGGCCTTTACCTGGACCCTTAGAACAGCCGCTCCGGGCAAGTCCTTCCCGTTCAACGTGGAAGGTATTCTCGTGTCCGCTTATGATGCAGACGGCAATCTGGCCGGGCAGGAATCTGCGGATACCTTTGCCGAATCGGACAAGCTGCTGGTTATGCCAGGCTATATCGGATACAAGAAGCAGGTGGCGAAGAAGCTGGTGTTTCTAGGGGACTCGATCACACAGGGAGTCCGGACGGAGAAGGATGCTTACAGCTATTGGGCGGCGCGGATCGCCGAAGGTCTGGGGACGGATTACGGACTGTGGAATATCGGGTCAGGCTGGGGCAGGGCTTATGACGTTGCTGCGGACGGGGCATGGCTGAATAAGGCTAAACAGGGCGATGAGGTACTGATTGTACTCGGAGTAAACGACCTTGATATCGGCAAGCGTACGGCAGATGAGCTGCTTGGCGACCTGACGGCGATAATCGGGAAGATTAAAGAGGCGAACAACCACGCGGACATTATCCTCAGCACCGTGCCGCCGTTCAATTTCACGGAAGAGCGGGAGACCTACTGGCGCATAGTGAATGATACTATTCTCACGAACCCTCCGGCTGGTGTGAACCGTGTGTTCGACATCGCAGCAGTACTGTCCGTACCGGCTCCGGCAGAGCACAGAATCAGAATGGAATACATGAGCAATGAGTTTGATCCGCATCCGAACGGCCATGCCGGCAAGGCGGTAGCGGAGGCTTTTTTGGATTGGTACGGGGAAAATAGATAACGAACCCCTTAAGCCCACTAGGCATACTATGTAGTACTTTTAAGAGAAGGGTAGTGTGCCTCCAATGGGTATTCAAGTGGGGATGCAGCCAAAAGTGCTGTATCAGGCTGATCAAAATTATATTCAAACCATGAAATCGGTTAGACATCACTTACACAGTATATGTAGACAACATGTAAGCCAATTCGTCCGGGTTCAGACAATTGACGGCCAGGTCGTGACGGGAAGAATATTGGGCTGTGACAGAGGAATGTTATATTTGGGAGTGCAGAGTCATGGAGGACAACGCGCCTTCTTTGGGGGCAGCGATGAGGCGATTTTAACCCTGGTGCTGTTCGAATTGCTTGTTATCACTTTATTGTACATGTAACAAAAAAGATAAGAGTCCGGCATCCTTGCCGATTCTTATCTTTTTTTTGGGGAGGATTTGCTAGAATGTTCTGAGAATGATCACCAGCAGAATATAAAGCACTAAGATTGTCGTAGTGGAAGTGAACAGGCCTCCGACATTTGCACAACCGCTCATCGCTTTACCCCCTTCGCAGTAACATCTTACAGACCCATGATATGCACTTACATAATCTCTGTATGGACAATTGACCAGAGTTCATAAGGGATTTATGCGATGGCCCCTCCCGTCAGGGCGCAACCTGCATACGGTAATCCTTAGGTGTAACCCCAATCTGCTTCTTGAACACTTTACTGAAGTATTTCACATCATGGAAGCCGACCATTTCCGAGATCTGCGACAGCTTGAGGTTCGGATTCTGCAGCAGGAGCTTGGCTTTATTGATTCTGACGCTGCCGATGTAGTCGGAGAAATTAATGCCGTATTCCTGCTTGAATTTGCGGGAGACATATTCACGGCTGACATAGAATCTGCCGGCGACCTCCTGCAGCGACAGGTCGGACTGATAGTTCTGCTCGATATATTTGACGATTTCTGTTAGCGGGTTACGTTCCTTGATCTGCCTTGCCGACAGCTCCTGCGACAGGCGCTGCATCAAGGCGAAGGACCAGTCGCGCCAGGCGAACAGCGAGAAGGAATAGCCGTTGGCATAAGGAGCAGGATTGTGCCGGTCGGCCAGTTCAAGCTCTGCCAAAGCACTGTCCGCTTCCCCGCCCAGCGCTTCGCGTACAAGCCGGGAGCGGAACAGCAGGGCATCGGCTTTCCAGGAGCCCAGCATTTCCGGTGTTACCACGCCCCCGCGGCTCAGCTCATCAATCCAGTGCTGGGCGGCAGCGGACAAGGCCTCCGTATTTCCGCTGATAACGGCCATCCTCCAGTCCTCCTGGACATGGGCGAAGATCGCCCTGGAGCCATCGGCTGCCTGCTCAGCCTTGCTATGCTCTCCGGCAGAGGAAGCGAAGTGGCAATAATCCTCATGCCGGAGCAGATTGCGCCGCATCAGGGCATCCCAAGCTTCCGAACGCTGCCGCGCAAGCTGGCCTGGCAGGCTGCCTGTGCTGCTGATCCCAAAATGCATCCGGAACTGCAGCGTCCGGAAGATGCCTTGATTGATCCGGCTGATCAGCTCCAGCACCGATTCCTGGACATCCCATAGCAGGATGGCGATTTCTGGCGGCCCACCCCAGTAGCGGAAAGCGATCCCTTTGCTCTGAGGCTGCAAGAATTCATTGCAAATATTGACGATGGCATAATAGAGCAGCTCGCTGTCTCCTCCGAACCGTTTGAGCAGCTGGTTATTACCCGCATCGGTCTGTACAAGAATCAGCCGGGAGGACCCGGCATTACCGGGAATGACATTCTCAGCGACAAGCCGGCGGAGTGAGGTCTCAGAAGTAACGGGATCATCAATCAGTGCCGACAGGAGGCGTTCCCCGTAGATCGGTTTGATCTCATTCAGCCGGATGCTCTGCTGCTGCCGGTGGCTGCGTTCTTCTTCCTCGGAGCGCCAGGCGGCAACCGCCTTGGACACGGCTGTATTGATGGCATCGGCCTCAATGGGCTTGAGAATATAGTCGATTCCTCCGTTCCGGACCGTCTGGCGTACAAACTCAAAATCATTATGCCCGCTGACGACAATAAACTTCGTATTCCCGGCAAACTCATTCACCCAGGTCATCAGCTCAATGCCGTTCCCCGATTCCATCATCATATCCATGATCACCAGAGCCGGCTTGTTCCCGCGGATCACTTCAATGGCTTCATTGCCGTTTCCCGCTTCCAGAATTTCATCGATCTGATGGGCGTCCCAGTCGACCAGCAGCCGGACCGCCTTTCTGACTCTCGCTTCATCATCCACAATCAGCGCCTTCATATCCGTTCACTCTCCGTTAGTATTTCAATTTCCAGTCGTATCAGGACCCCGCCCTCAGGCAGATTGTCCACGGTCAGCGCAGCGTCATCCCCGCAGACAAGGCGCAGGCGCGCGAGTACATTGCCTAGGCCGATTCCTGCACCTGGCGCATCCCGCCTGCTGTCACTGCTCTTCACGGCGGTGACGTCAAGCGGGGCAGGCCGCTCCAGCTCCTGCCGGAGCTTGTCCAGCTTCGCCAAAGGAATGACATTGCCGTTATTCCGGATCCTGATTTCCATTCGTCCTGTTGCCAGCCGGGCTGCCGTAATCTCGATCAACCCATCACTGCGCGACAGATTGAAGCCGTGCTTGAAGTAATTCTCAACAATCGGCTGGAGGATCATTTTAGGCATCAGGGCATTCAGCAGCGGTTCCTCCATATCGTAGCGGAAACTGAATTTATTTTCAAAACGCTCCTTTTGCAGCTCGATGTAAGCTTTGACATGCTCCAGCTCATTTTGAATGGTGACAATCTTCTCGTCATTGTACATGCTGTAACGCATCATCTTGGCTAGCGCCGACAGCAGGGCATAGATTTGCGGCACTTTCATCTCCAGGGCAAGCGTACCGATAATCTGCAGGGTGTTGTTGAGAAAATGCGGATTGATTTGCGACTGCAGCGCCCTCAGCTCATTGGTTTTATTAGACAGCTCCAGCCGGTATTCCCGCAAAATCAGATTGTTGATCGTATCCATCATGCTGCGGAAATGCTCGGTCAGCACACCGATCTCATCATTGCCCGCCGGGCTGATCTCCACCTCCAGATTCCCGGTCCGCACCTGATTCATATACCGGGTCAGCTGCTTGATCGGAGCCGTGATCCGGAAGGAGATGAAGATCGTTAGAGCAATAATCATGGTCATTAGCAGGAAGAGGAGCAGCAGGTTGATGCCTGCGGCTTCCTTGGCTTCGCGGAACAGGTAGGACACCGGGATTTGCTTGACCAGCGTCCAGTTCAGACCGGTGTTTTCCACCTTCTGATAAATGAACACAGACCCGCCTTCCTCAAAATAACCCTGGGCTTCAGCATTCGCAGCAATTTGCTTATTGTACCAGGCTGCATTCAGCGGCTTGCCGAGCGAACCGGCATCCTGGCCGTACACAAGTGTCCCGTCACTATCCACCACATAGGTCTTCTCCTGATCCTTCTCATAGAGCTGGTCGACAATTTCAGCAAGCGCCGTCAGCTTGACGTCAATCGACAGATAGCCGAGTGCTTCCGAGGAAGGAATACGCTCAATTCTGCGGTGCATGGTAAAGACCGGCTCAGGCGTGAACTGGATCAAAGGCAGGTTCAGTCCGTAAGCATTGCTGATGTGGGTACTCTGGACATTTACCGGGGAACTGCCTGTAACGTCAGACTCCTGATACGGCATGCTCACCAGCCAGCGCTTGGGCGTTGTATTGTCGGTAATCAGCGTGGCTTTGCTGTCCTTGACCCCGTATAAGTATACCTGTGAGATATCGGGCAGCGAAGTGGAAATATAACTGAGTGAATTATAGATGGCAATATCGGAGGACAGGTCATCATAACCGGCTTCCAGCAGACGGTAAAAATCCGAATCGGAGTATACGCTCAGCGACAGCCGGTTGACCTCCTGAATCAGGCTGTTGATATTTTTGGATCCTTGATAGAGCAGGTTTTTGTTCTCATCTACGGCCCGTGTTCTCAACGACTGGGTTGTATAAGAATAGCTGATATACATCGTCGCCATAATACAAATTAAGGTTGGAAGGAGTAAAAAAAGGATCAGTTTGGTGCGGATATTGTTCCATTTCATCGATTCTTATCACATCCGATCAATATTTTACACCTGATAGATCACTTGCGTAGGTGTAAGAGGTCCGCCAAAAAAACGGATAATATCTTTAGATCATAAACAAGTAAGTGAGTAAAAGAAAGGGGGGGCCAATTCATGCGAGGTCATAAGTTGTCCCAATTCGGCCAACAGCTTTTTTTCGTTGGTCCGGCAGTATTGTTTTTCTCAATAGTCATGATTATTCCATTTCTGATGGGGATGTATTATTCCTTCACCGACTGGAACGGTGTATCGGGAAATGTAAGCTGGGTAGGAATTGATAACTTCAAAAATATTTTTACGAATGACCCTGACTTCTGGTCATCGTTCTGGTTTACTGTTAGATTTACTCTGTTAGGTGTTGTTTTGACCAACGTGGTCGGCTTTTTCCTGGCGTACCTGTTGACGAAACCTTTAAAAACACGCAATATGCTCCGTACGATCTTCTTTATGCCGAATGTCATCGGGGGCCTGCTGCTTGGTTTTATATGGCAGTTTATCTTTATCAAAGGTTTTGCCACACTGGGTGAAACTACAGGCTGGTCCTTCTTTAATCTTCCATGGCTCGGTGATGCGACGACCGGCTTCTGGGCAATCGTTATTGTGTTTGTCTGGCAGTCCTCCGGTTATCTGATGGTTATCTACATCGCTTCGCTCAGCAACGTATCCAAAGAAGTGCTTGAAGCTGCTGATATCGACGGCGCCTCGCCTTTCCAGGTGCTCCGCAACATCGTCGTTCCGCTGATTATGCCTGCGGTAACTATCGGCTTGTTCCTGGCCATTTCCTGGTCATTCAAAATGTTCGACCTGAACCTGTCGCTGACCAAGGGCGGACCGTTCAAATCAACGGAGTCTGTAGCGATGAACATTTATAATGAAGCCTTCCTGAATAACCGTTACGGTCTGGGTACGGCAAAAGCGCTGCTGTTCTTTGTAATTGTCGCGGTCATCACGATGATTCAGGTCCGTGTAACGAAGAGCAAGGAGGTTGAAGCTTAATGAACGCAAAATCAAAAAGCAGATGGAATATCGGGACCGAAGTACTGATGATCCTGCTTGCGCTGCTCTTCCTCGCTCCGTTCTATTTTCTGCTGGCAAACTCGTTGAAGTCATTCGGTGAAATTCTCAGCAATGCGGCAAGCTGGCCGCAGGAATTCATGTGGTCCAACTATTCCAAGGCCTGGAAGCTGGCGCGGTTCGGTGAAGCGTTCCGCAATTCGGTCATTGTAACGGTAATCAGTGTCGTCCTGATCTCTTTGTTCAGTGCAATGGCTGCGTACCGGATGGTCCGTGCGGATACGAAGTTCAATAAGATCCTGCTGCTGCTGTTTGTGGCGGCCATGGTCGTACCGTTCCAGACCATCATGATTCCGATCCTGAAGGTTGTAAACATCCTGGGTGTAAACAACTCCATTCCGGGTCTCTTGATCACCAACTTAGGTCTCAGTATCCCTATGGCGATCTTCCTGTTCCACGGATTCATCAAATCGGTGCCGCTGGAAATTGAAGAGGCGGCTACAGTCGACGGCTGTAATCCGATTACGGTATTCTTCCGGATCGTGCTTCCGCTGCTGAAGCCGATGCTGATGACAACCATCGTCCTGAATGCACTTGGGATTTGGAATGACTATCTGCTGCCGTCCCTGATTCTTCAGGCGCCTAATCTGCGGACCATTCCACTGGCCACCTTCTCGTTCTTCGGCCAATATACGAAGCAATGGGATATGGCGCTCCCGGCACTTACGATCGGCGTAGCACCCATTGTCATTTTCTATCTGTTCATGCAGCGTTACATTGTTGAGGGAATAGCGGCAGGCTCGGTGAAGGGTTAACCTTCACGGAGTCCCCGTTCCAAATATTTATGATGCAGTTAAACTTATCTAGGGGGAAAATAGAATGATGAAGAAACGTTCTGCAGTGATGATGTCCAGCGTTATGCTGATGTCTGTCGTACTCGCGGCGTGTGGCGGTAATAACAACACCGCTTCAAATAACACACAAAATGGAAGCGCTGGCAACGCTGCTTCCGGAGAAGTAAAAACGGTTAAGATCTTCCAGTTCAAAACCGAAATCGTTGAAGGCCTCAATGAGCTGAAAGTAGAGTTTGAAAAAGAATATCCAAACATCAAGCTGGACATCCAGACTGTCGGCGGCGGCGCAGACTATGCAGCAGCCCTGAAAACCAAATTCGCTTCCGGCGATGCTCCTGATATTTTCAGCAATGGCGGTTATGCCGAAATGGCACTTTGGGCAGACAAGCTGGAGGACCTGTCCGATCAGCCATGGGTTAAGGATCTGATTCCTTTGGCCGCGGAGCCAATGACCAAAGACGGCAAAACCTACGGTATGCCGATGAACCTTGAAGGTATCGGTTTTGTATACAACAAAGACCTGTTCGCAAAAGCAGGTATCACTGAAACTCCAAAAACAATCACCGAGCTTGAAGAGGCTGCTAAAAAACTGCAGGCGATCGATGTTATTCCTTTCGGCAACGCGTATCAGGAATGGTGGCTGCTGGGCATCCAGGGCATCAGCGTAGCTTTTGCACAGCAGGATAATGTGGATGAATTCATCAACGGCCTGAACGCGGGAACTTCCAGTATCGTGGGCAACGAGAAATTCAAGGATTGGAGCAACCTGCTCAACCTGACTGTAAAATACGGACAGAAAAATCCTTTGACTACAGATGCTAATACTCACCTGGCTATGTTCGCTAATGGCGAAACAGCTATGATGCAGGAAGGCAACTGGGCGCAGACTCTGGTTGACGGCATCACTCCTGACATGAACATCGGTATGTTCCCTATGCCAATCAACGACGATGCTGCGATGAATGATAAGCTGTCTGTAGGCGTTCCGGCTAACCTGGTCGTTAACAAGGATTCCGGTTCGAAGGAAGAAGCGAAGACTTTCCTGAACTGGCTCGTAACTTCTGACATGGGTAAAGAGTATATCGTGAAAAAATGGAAGTTCATCCCTGCTCTGTCCACCATTCCAGCAACACCTGAAGATATCGGTCTTCTTGGCGCGGATGTATGGAACTATGTTAAAGAAGGTAAAGTCTACGGATTGCAGGCTTCGAAATTCCCTGATGGTGTAACTCAAGAATTCGCCAGCTCGATTCAGCAGCTGATTGCCGGTAAAGTCGACGAAGCCGGCTGGGAAAAATCGATGCAAGCGGCTTGGGACAAGCTGAAGAAATAAGTAATCTTAAACGCTATACAGAGAGTCCTCTAAAGGACCGGTAATTGGATAAAGTGGATTTGCCAGGGCGCTACCCGCCTAACTCATTATTGATGTGAGGCGGGGGCGCCTTTTTGGTAAGATGGAGAGCATACGGGGAGGGAGAAGGGGAGATGGAAATGCTCAACTACAGCAATGTTCAAATCGGTGTCGATTATTACCCGGAGCATTGGGAAGAGTCCTTATGGGAAGCGGATATGCAGTTAATGAAGGAGACCGGAGTGAAGGTAGTCCGTGTGGCCGAGTTCGCCTGGAGCCGGCTGGAGCCTACGGAGGGAAGCTTCGATTTTGCCTGGCTGGACCGGGCGGTTGATGCCCTGCACTGCTATGGGCTGCAGGTGGTAATTGGAACACCTACCGCAACACCTCCGCGCTGGCTGACGGCAGGATATCCCGATGTGCTGCCGGTCTTTGCAGACGGACAGACCTTTCATCCCGGCGTACGCGGGCACCGCTGTTACAATAGCGGGTCGCTGCGGAAATACGGCACACGTATTGTTAACAAGCTGGCCCGTCATTACAGCAGTCATCCCGCGGTCATCGGCTGGCAGACGGACAATGAATTCGGTATGATTGATTGCCACTGCGACAGATGTAATGAAGCTTTCCGCCGCTGGGTGCAGGACAAGTATAAGACGCTCGAACATGTGAATGCAGAATGGGGAACGGTAGTATGGAGCGGGGAATATAGCGACTGGCAGGAGCTGACGGTCCCTTATGGCGGATCGCCGTTTCAGAATCCTTCGCTGCTGCTGGACTTCCAGCGGTTTCAGTGGGATTCGGTGGTGAAGTTCCAGCAGACGCAGATTGATGTGCTGCGTGCGGAGTGCCCGGATCATTTCATTACCCATAACTTCCACAGCTACCCCCAGCGGCTGGATATGTATGCGGTCGGCGCGGAGCTGGATGTGACTTCATTCGACTATTATCCGAATACCTCTCCGGGCAAGCAGGCGACGACGCCCTACAGCGGGGCCCTGTCGCTGGATGTGACAAGGGGTATCAAGCGGAAGAATTTCTGGATCATGGAGCAGCTGAGTGGTCCGCCGGGCTGTTGGATGCCAATGTGGCGCACGCCGTATCCCGGCTTTATCCGGGCTTATGCCTGGCAGGCCATCGCTCGCGGAGCGGATACCGTGGTCCACTTCCGCTGGAGAAGTGCGGTTGCGGGTGCCGAGCAGTTCTGGCATGGCCTAATTGACCACAGTAATGTGCCGGGCCGGAGGTTTGCAGAGTTCGCCCGGTTATGCTCCGAGGTAAACGCGTTAGCCGATAAGCTGAAGGGAACGGAGCTTAAGCATGAGGTCGCTATTCTTCACTCCCATGAACAGAAGGCGGCGCTGGATATCCAGCCGCAGGCCGAGGGAATGGATTACTACGAGAATATCAAGCTGTATCACCGTGTACTGACAAAGCTGGGTATCGGCTGTGATGTTATCCAGCCAGGCGAGCCGCTGGAGGGATATAAGCTGGTCATTGCACCAAGCCTTTATCTGTTAAGTGAAGAGCTGGCTGCGCAGCTTGAAGCTTTTGCCATTAAGGGCGGCACCCTGATTCTGACAAACCGCAGCGGTGTGAAGAATATCAATAATAGTTGTGTGATGCAGCCGCTTCCTGGCTTACTGAGCCGAGCAGCCGGAGTATGGGTTAAGGAATATGATCCGATTGGCGGGGATGTGCATACCCTCCTGGACGGGCAGGGCAATACCTTTGAATGCAGCCAGTGGTGCGACCTGCTCGCTCCGGTTACCGCAGAGCCCATCGCCTGGTATAACGATGATTTCTATGCGGGAACTGCGGCGGTCACTGTCAACAGCTTCGGCAAAGGCCAGGTCTATTACTTCGGGACTCATACCGGAGAGAATTATTGGTCCGCCCTTCTGACGGGACTCGCAGACAAGCTTAGCCTGCTGCGTTTTGCTGGTCTGCCGGAGGGCGTACAGGCTACGGTCCGCAGCGGAGAGAACGGCAGCTTCCTGTTCCTGCTTAATCTCGGCCGGACAGAGCAGACGGTGGAGCTGGACAAGGAGTACCGTTGTCAGCTGACCGGAGCCGTACGTTCGGGGCCGGTTGTGCTCGCTCCGTACGGCGTAGAGCTTCTAGGGACTGAAGGCTGAAGCTGCCGGGAAACCGGGCTCATGCGGATGGATGGCTTCTTGTATCCGTCATACGGGAGATGAAGGGAATCAGCTTGGCTTTCGGCTTGGTATTCAGCCTTGAAGCCTGGATCTGCGGTGTAGCCTGAACTTCGTCCTTCCGCATGAGATCCAGCAAATCATACACACTTTTGATTTCGCTGACATCGATATCCTTAAGGCTGCCTTCCGGATCTCCGGGAATTCTAAAGCTCCAACGTTTGTTTTCCACTTTACTCACTCCTTAAAAGTTTTGATAGCATAGACTTCCTTGAGGTACTTCGCAAAACTCGCTTCGGAAGCTTATTGTTAAAATTAATTTGTTTTATATTTTCATCATATTCCATGGACCAGTTCCTGTATAATGAAGGGAAATGATGGAGGGCATCACTGCGGCTGATGGCTGATCCGGGGGAGAGAGCGGATGATGGATATTGGACTTCTTAAAGTGTTTCGGGCGGTTGCCGAGGAAGGGAGCATATCCAAAGCGGCCCAAAGCCTGAACTATGTGCAGTCGAATGTGACGGCGAGAATTCAGCAGCTTGAGCAGGAGCTGAGGACTCCGCTTTTTTACCGGCATAGCCGGGGCATCACCTTGACTTCAGCCGGACAGACGCTCATGGAATATACGGTTAGGATATTTAATCTGCTGGAGGAAGCACAGCAGGCGGTTCTTGATTCGCCCGTTCCGAAGGGAAGCATTACGGTTGGCTCCGATACGACCGCTGCCGTACGGCTGCCTGCGATCCTGTCCGCTTACCGTAGCTGTTACCCTGATGTCGAGGTTCATCTGCAGATCGGACGGGTAGCTGATCTGATCGATTCTGTCCTGCAGCATGTGGTACAAGGGGCGTTGATGGACGGGCCTGTCGAGCATCCGGAGATCGTCCAGGAGCTGGTCATCCACGAGCAGCTGGGGCTGGTCATTCCGGATACGATCAGTTACCGGGGTCTCTCTTCGATCCATGATAAGACGCTGCTGATACTGAATACAGAATGCATCTACCGGGCGAGGCTTGAGGAGTGGCTCAAGGAAGAAGGCTTCCGGCTCGGGAAGGTGATGGAGTTCGGGACGATGGAAGGATTGCTTGGCTGCGTTAGGGCCGGCATAGGATTTGCAGTGCTGCCGGTATCTTATTTCAGGCGGATGAATATTACAGAAGGCATCTCCTGTTATCTGTTTCCGGAGCGGTACGCCGAGGTGCCGACTGTATTCATCCGGCGTCGTGATCTGTATATGACGAGTGCTTTCCGGGAGTTCATTGAGGAGCTGAAGGTGCATCTGCCGGAAGCAGTGTGCCGGGATGAGCTGATAGCTGCTGAGGGCAGAGGAACGGAAGCAGGCGGAAGAATGGATACAGGCCGATAAAGGCTTGTTAGCGATAAGAAATCAGGACACCGGCAGCCGGTGTCCTGATTTCTTGTTGTGCAGGGGAATTGTGGATAGGCATGGTCATCCCGTTGAATACTCAGAAAGTGGGAGCGCGATAATAACGGGAAAAGTCCCGTTAATGGTCCGGAAAGTGGTCGGAATAGCGATAATAACGGGAAAAATCCCGTTAATGGCCCGGAAAGTGGTCGGAGTAGCGATAATAACGGGAAAAGTCCCGTTAATGGTCCGGAAAGTGGTCGGAGTAGCGATAATAACGGGAAAAATCCCGTTAATAACCTGGAAGGTGGTCGGAGTAGCGATAATAACGGGAAAAATCCCGTTAATAACCTGGAGGGTGGTCGGAGTGGAGATAATAACGGGAAAATCCTACTACTTTACCAAATAGTCGCCCCGCACACTATTTCACGAGATTGCCGGTTGTCAGCCTGGCCTGAAGAGAGCCTGGATATTACCCGCGGGGGTGATTTGCCTGCTTGGCGCAGCTTAGTGCAGCCGACGGAACTGATCCGGGGGCGTTCCCGACTGCTTGCGGAAGGTGGCCACGAAGTGGCTGACATCGCGGAAGCCGACGAGCTGGGAGATCGCTTTTACAGTCAGGTCCGGCTGGCTTACGAGCAGCTCCTTGCTCTTGCGGATGCGTAAGCGGACGAAGTAGGCGTAGGGAGACAGCCCGAAGGTCTGCAGGAACAGGCTGTTGAGATACCGGCCTGACACCTCCAGCTGGGAAGCAAGATCATACAACCCGATGCCGGGATCACCGTAGTGGCTGTCCATCCATTTCAGGAGCGGCTGCAGCTTGTCCACGTTTCGGGAAATTGCAGTGTTGTTATGTAGCTGTCCGTATTTACTGAGAGTAAGCAGGAAACGATAAGCATCGGTAGACACGCCCAGGCTAAACATGTCTGCGGCAGCATCATGCCGGTCAAGCATTTCCTGCAGCATGCGGGTCAGCGGAGCTTCGCCCTCCCAACGGTAGAAAGAATTAGAATGCATACTTAAAGACTCAAGGATGTTCAGGGATGAGCTACCGCCAAAAGTGAGATAATAGGTGCACCAAGACTGGGAGGAAAGGGATTCATACCGGTGCGCGGTACCAGGCAGCAGCAGCACACCGCTGCCTTCGGCAAGCGTGAGTTTTTTATTCTCGAAATGAATAATTCCTTCGCCCTCAGACGTCTGCAGCCAGTGATAGACATGATAGCCGTCCGGCCGCGATACCTTTTCCTGATCAGGATTATAGCCCATGCTATCAAGCGAAATGGGCAGATGCTCCCTATTGTCCTGGGCGAACACAATTCTGCGGGGGGCTGGCGTTAGCAACAAGAATCACCTCTTAGTCGTACCATATTATTATATGTTCTGGTGAAAATTTTATATTTATCGCACTAAGTTTAAAGGTTAAACTAAGAATATACTTATACTATAAAGGAAGTGCGATGTGTGATCAACGATAAATTGCCGAAGATTTGGTATGGTGGAGACTACAACCCTGAGCAATGGGACGCCCCGGTTTGGGCAGAGGATGAACGGATGTTCAAGCTGGCGGGAATCGACGTCGCGACCATTAATGTATTTTCATGGGCTCTTATTCAGCCGTCTGAGGACGAATATGATTTCTCTGGACTGGATGAATTGATGGACCGTTTATATAAGAATGGAACCTATGTATGTCTGGCCACAGGTACCGGAGCGCATCCGGCATGGATGGCCCACCGTTATCCTGAAGTGACCCGTGTGGATGTGCAGGGCAGAAAACGCAAATTTGGCGGACGCCATAACTCTAATCCGAACAGTCCGGTGTACCGCAAATATGCAGCCAAACTGGCCGGCAAACTGGCTGAACGCTATAAGGATCATCCGGCTCTGGTGGCCTGGCATATTTCTAATGAATATGGCGGGTATGATTATTCCGAGCAGTCTGCGGCCGCTTTTCGCGTCTGGCTGATGGAGCGTTACGGTTCACTGGATGCCCTGAACAAAGCCTGGAATACCCGCTTCTGGGGTCATACCTTCTATGACTGGGAAGAAATCGTTGTTCCCAGTGAGCTGAGTGAAGAGTGGAACGGTAACCGTACCAACTTCCAGGGGATTTCCCTCGACTACCGGCGGTTCATGTCTTACAGCCTGCTGGAGTGTTACAAAATTGAGAAAGAGGCAATCAGGGAGCACAGTAAGGATATTCCGGTAACGACCAACCTGATGGGCTTCTATCCGGAACTGGATTATTTCGAGTGGGCTAAGCATATGGACATCATCTCTTGGGATAATTATCCGGCCCTGGACACACCGGTAAGCCATACTGCGATGACGCATGATCTGATGCGCGGTCTGAAGAACGGACAGCCGTTCATGCTGATGGAGCAGACGCCGAGCCAGCAGAACTGGATGCCGTACAACTCACTGAAACGGCCCGGTGTGATGCGTCTGTGGAGTTACCAGGCGGTGGCGCGCGGTGCGGACACCGTGCTGTTCTTTCAGCTGCGCCGCTCTATCGGTGCCTGTGAGAAGTATCACGGTGCGGTCATTGAGCATGTGGGCCACGAGCATACCCGGGTCTTCCGTGAATGCGCAGAGCTGGGCCGGGAGCTGGAACTGCTAGGTGACAAGCTGCTGGATGCACGCAGTGCAGCGCAGATCGGCATCATCTATGACTGGGAGAACCGCTGGGCGCTTGATCTGTCGAGTGGTCCAACTATAGCCCTTGATTATGTAAATGAAGTGCATAAATATTACAATGCTCTCTATCAGCAGAATATCGAAGCCGACATGATTGGCGTCGAAGAGAACCTGTCCAAGTACAAAATCGTAATCGCACCGGTGCTCTACATGATTAAACCGGGCTTTGCCGAGAAAGTGGAAGCCTTCGTTAAGGCAGGCGGGACATTCGTGACAACCTTCTTCAGCGGGATCGTCAATGAGAATGATCTGGTTACGGTTGGAGGATATCCGGGCGAACTGCGGAAGGTGCTGGGCATTTGGGCCGAGGAGATTGATGCGCTGCTGCCGGACATGAGCAATGAAATCGTGATGAACGGGGAGTGGGGTTCGTTAAGCGGGACCTACAAATGTGACCTGCTTTGCGATCTGGTCCATTCCGAAGGAGCAGTAGTGCTGGCACATTACGGTACCGATTTCTACAAGGGCATGCCGGTGTTGACTGCGAACCGCTTCGGTGAAGGCAAGGCCTACTATGTAGCATCGAGCCCTGAAGCCGGCTTCCTGCAAAGCTTCCTGGGGAATCTGTGCGAAGAGAACGGCATCAAGCCGCTCGTAAACGCACCGGAAGGAATCGAATCGGTACAGCGTGTGAAAGACGGCGTATCCTACCTGTTCCTGCTGAACCATCACGAAGGTGAGCTGACCGCAGACATTGGTGCAGCAGAGCGCACCGATCTGCTGACCGGCAAGAGCTTCAGCGGCACTGCTGTAATTCCGGGCCGCGGTGTACTGATCTTGTCCGATAAGAAATAGAACGCAAATAGCCCAAACCCCGGCAACTCTCCTGAATAGGAGGGGTGCCGGGGTTTTTTTACAGCTACTCGGTAAAAGAACCGTAATCGGTTATTTTCAAATCATATTTAATATTGATCTTGGAGCGGCTGAATGTATCGTCCCAATGGTCCTGGACCTTTTTCCACACCCGGGGATACTGGATGCTGAGAGCTTCTCCGAAACCGGCTACATCGGCTTTATATTCTTTTTGCAGCTTCTCTATCATGTTCCCCATCATCTTCTCCAGCTTAGCTTCGAATATACGGCCAACCTTCTCTGTATACTCCGCTGAGTCAGAATCACTTGTACTGCTCCAAGTTTCGATCAGCCTTCCTTCCGTCTGGATAGAGACATCAAACGAAATGTCATCTCCATCGATACGGGCTTTGATTTTGCTCTTCATGTCCTTTATTTCATAAGTCATCGGATCGTCATCCCGGTCATAGGCTTTGATCGCCCCAGACATGCCTTTATTGGTCAGCCAGGTGAGGCATTCGGTATCTTCCTGCGATAAGTTGCCGATCCAATGCCCCGAGTCCCCTTTTACCACAGCAGCCCCGGAAAACTCGGTTTCTCCACCCGCGGTAACGAGGTTCTGCAGAGCATAACTTCGCTTCGAATGCATGAGTGCGTCCAGTTCGGATATAATGACCGGATCCAGCACTTTGCTTGTTCTTTTCTGGCCGCGGACCATATCTCTTAGGTGAAAGGAGGGGATTTCATCGGTCCGCTTGGAGACGAACGTCTCCTCTGCCCGGCCTTGACTGATAAAAACTATCGTGCTTGGACGGATATCATTATCGTGGAGCACAAAATTCATCAGTTGTTCCATCGTATGCTGCTTCAGTAATTCAGATGAAACAACAATGACCTTCAGATGATGGCCGACGACCGGCCGTTCGTTCCTGACGGAGAATTGGCGGAAAATTTCAAGGATGGAATCTCCGGTTCCGGATAGGTTGAGATAAGGCGTAGGTCGTGGACGTCCCTGCTGATTATCCATAACTGGAGTTTTCACCGGTACGATCTGGACCGTTGCCGTGACTGTATCCCGTTTCATGTAAGTGATGCCTTGCGCTTCCAGCTCTTGTTCAGCCTTTGTCAGCTTGCCCGTATCCAGAGCGAGTCCGGTATAAAGCGCCAAGTCCTCGATTTCTTTACTGCTCCAGCAGCCCGCCTGTGTTGCAGCGAGAAGAGAAAGGCAGAGGACAAGCGGTATGATTCGCCTACACATGCTGCTTCAATCCTTTCGTACGGATGAGCCAAATGACCGAGAGCAGCAGGGGCAGGAGTAGAAACAGGACAATGCTCATTTTACCGATTGTATCTCCAAGGCTGAACACATCGTTAATGGACTTAGGTACCATCGCAGAGATGAAGATGACTGGAACCAGAGCGTAAATCACCGGATGAACTGGCAGGCGGAAAACCTGGGAAATACCCAGTGAGGCCTGGAAAAAGAAGCTGCAAAAGTTGCAGAACATTTGCATCAGCCAGATCACCATCAGCGGAAACTCCATCCGTTCGAACAGAAATCCGGGGATTTCAAAGCTGCGGATCAAATCGATGGTCGGCCAAGTGCTCGTGATTACCGAATCTATGGAAAGACCGCCTATGACCATAATTACTGTCAGCAGATAAAGAACGATCGGGATACCGATTCCGAACAGCATGGCTTTTACAGCTTTACGGGGCTGCTGCATGAACGCTACAAGCGTCATCACGACCTCACACCCGCTATAGACAAGCACCGTTGACTTCAGACCGCTGATCACCGGTAGAATGCCGCTCCCGAGGACAGGGCGCAAGTGGTTCAAATCAAAAATACGCAGGCTGAACCCGAAGCAGATGAGCAGAATCATGATGCTGATCGGAAATATGATCTGAAAAACCCTGGCGATGGAGTTGATTCCACCGTATACGAGATAGGCTCCCACCCAAATAAAAGGCAGGGTGATCGCCCATATTGGCGTGCCCTCAAGCAGGAAAAACAGCGTAACCTCAGCGAGCGAACGGATCTCAAAGCCTGCGATGGTCAAAAAGAAGATGATCAGCGGAAGGCAGAGGAACACTCCCGGGACCCGGCCTACAATTAACCCGGCATACTGGAAAATGGTTTTTCCGGGGAACTGCTGGCTGATCTTCACCATCAGAAAAATAACCGCCATCACAATAACGCCGCCGAGTATGACGGACAGCCAGGAATCCGGAGTCTTGACAGAGTCGCTTACGCTCCGCGGCAGTGTCAGAATCCCGGCGCCCAGCACCGTGTTATTGAGGAAAACTGCTGCTTGTGTAGCAGTGATTCTGTCGTCTGTGCGGGTAAACATGATATTGCCTCCTCGCTTAACATGTACTTACGATTTGCGTTTGCTGTCCTTTGTCTTCATCATGGCTGGTCTGCGTTTCATCAGGGTAAGCGGTGCCCGGAAAAATAGGTCTTTCCAGTCCCTTATCCGAAACGGAGATACAGGTGTCAGGTACGGCACCCCGAAGCTCTTGAGCTTGGTAAGATGGCTGCAGATCAGCAGGAAGAAAAGAATTGTACCGAACATCCCAAGCAGGGCCGCAAATCCCATCCCAACAAAGCGGAGAATCCGCAGTGTTATTCCGGCACTGTACATCGGAATAGAGAAGGAGGAGATCGCGGTGACCGCAACGACAATGACCAGAAAGGGGCTGACAATCCCTGCATTTACGGCCGCATCGCCAATAATGAGACCGCCGACGATACCCATTGCCGGCCCGACCGGTTTAGGCAGCCGGATACCCGCTTCCCGCAGAATTTCAATCGAAATCTCTAGAATAAGCACTTCGATGATAGAGGGGAAGGGGACTCCCTGGCGGGTCTCAATAATTGATATTGCCAGTTCCGTCGGAATCAGTCCGGGATGAAAGGAAATGAACGATATATACAGAGCCGGGGCCATCAACGCCAGAAAGGAGGCGGCGAAGCGCAGCATCCGCATAAACGATCCGGGGAGCCAGCGTTCATAATAGTCTTCCGGAGACTGCAGCAGCATGCTGAAGGTAACCGGAACAATCAGCGCGAAGGGCGTTCCATCCAGCAGAATGGCAATCCGTCCTTCCAGCAGCGCACAGATCACCCTATCCGGACGTTCGGTGTTCTGGAGCTGCTGGAAAGGACTTAAGTAATTGTCTTCAATCAGCTGCTCGATATATCCCGATTCTGCGAGGAAATCGATATCCAGTTTGGAGATGCGTGACTCAACTTCCTGAAGCAGCTCCGGATTGACAATATCCTTCATATACGCGATAACCAGATCCTTCTGAATCCGGTTGCCGGCCCGGTGAGTAACCATCTCCAGCTGATCACTTCTGCCCTGGCGGCGTAAGATGGAGGTGTTCTCATTTAGTGACTCAGAGAAACCCAGCCGGGGCCCGCGCAGCAGCGCTTCCGAGACAGGCTCGGCCAGTGAGCGGCTGTCTGCTTCCGGCGGCTGAATCAGCAGCCCTAGCGGAAGCCCGTCGATCAGCAGTCCGGCATATCCGTACAGAACTGATTGATTGAAGTCCTCCAGATCGGCGGCTTCGCTCAACTGGCTGAACGGCAGGTGCTGTCCGGCCAGTCCGGCCGCAGAAAAGGTATCCGCTGTGGCCTCAAACATCAGAAACTGCATCATCTGCAGATTCAGAATTCTGTCATTCTGCATGCCGTCTACATAAATAAGCACCGCGTGTTTCTGCAGCCTGGTTATAGAAAATTCATTGAAATGAAGATCAGAATTCTTTCCGATAGCCGACTGAATAGATTGAAGGTCTGCGGTATAATTCCCGCTGAAGCCTTGCCGGGCTTGCGTAGGGCGGGGCGCCGGAGCACCGGATTGCCCCTTGCGCTTCTTCGTGCTGATGCCCGGTGACTCCACCGCTCTGCCGCTGCCTACCAGGGAATACAGTGCTTTATAGAGACGGCTTACTGCTAGAGGGAACAGGAGTGCAATTCCCGCCTGAAAGAAGATATCCCAGCCGGGGATATAGGAAATAACGGAAGATAGCAATGGAATCAACCCCAACTTTCTATATAAATTGCTGTGTATATGAAGTTTTCCAAAGTCTGCTTTCGTTTAGTCATTTCTGTTAAATATTTGTCCACAAAAAAGCGGATGCGCCTCTTTTCAGGGACACATCCGCAAGTATTGGGATATTCAATTATGGTTATTTACTTCCCCGGCCGCCCCCTCCGAAGCTGCCTGCTCCTAGTGTGATCTTCTCTGCATTGGGGGTGTCTGTCTTCAGCGAGTACTGGATGACGTCATATGCCTTTTCATTTCAATTCTCCTCCTTGATGAACTACACAACTTTCTGCGGACAATATAGCAGAGCGACCTGAATGTCAGCTTAAAGTTTGGTAAATATTTCTGAAAAGATTGACAGTAGCAATTGAGATATAATGGTTATATAATTGAACTTTTGATTTACCTAACCGGCATTGTGCGCAGTCTACGGGGAATGTTTGGACTTCCGGCCGCTATCGCTCTTACAGTTCCAAACTTCCCCTCCGCTGCTTTTCCCTAAATTTTATTTCAAGTTCATTCTATATAGTAGAGTGGAGTGGGATATACAGATAAACCTTCCAGGAAAGAGGCAGCATATGACAACCCTACTGGTAACAGGCTACCGTGCGCATGAGCTCGGAATTTTTGACAATAAGCATCAGGGCATCCCCTATATCAAAAAAGCGCTTGCCGCAAGGCTGATTCCCCTCATTGAGGATGGGGTGGATTGGGTGATTACTCCCGGTCAATACGGTGTGGACCTCTGGGCCTGCGAGGTGGTATTGGAGCTGAAGCGTAGATATCCGCTGCTGAAGCTAGGGATCATTACCGCCCATGCCAACCCGGAAGAGAAGTGGAAAGAGGACAAGCAGAACGAATACCGGGGGATTGTGGCCAGAGCGGATTATTATGGAGCGGTAAGCAATGCCCCTTATGACGGCAGCTGGCAGTTCCGGGCCAGAGATGATCTGCTGTTCCGCAAAAGCGATGCCATTCTGCTGTTCTATGATGAGGATGCCGCTGAAGGAAGTGCGAAATATTTTAAGGAACGGGCACTGAAGCTGCATGCGGAGGATGACTATGGCCTTTATCTGATGTTTGCGGAGGAAATCCAGAATATTGCCGACGAGGAAAACCAGCGTGATTACGAGTGACAGGCTCCGGGTGGGATGGTGATTATCCGGGCAGAATCCCGGGCAGAAGCAGAGGCGGTTGCGGAGCGTGATCGGTATGTTCTCTCCGGCATCCGCAGCTATGAGCTCCGCACCTGGAGCCTGTCACATGCAGGCAACAGACACATGGGCATAGCCGCGGATTGACAAGAGCTGCTGCTTAAATGAAGCTCTGCAGCGTAGGCGCCTTGCGGACCTTGTAATTCTGCTCATAGGCATAGGCCAGCTTGATCAGCAGCGGCTCCTGGTAGGCCTGTGCCGAGAAAGTCACCCCGAACGGTGCACCAGCCGAAGTGTAGCCGGAAGGCACGACGATGGAGGGATAACCTGATCTGGAGGTGATCCGTGCGCCAAAGTCAGCCGGGAACAGCAGGGCGTCCAGCTGGTGCTCTTTCATGGTAGCGTCGATGCCCTGCTCCTTGCAGAGCTTCAGATCCGTGGCACGGTCACGCAAATACTGCGGCTCTGTCAGAGTGCCTGAAGAGGTATATTCAGCATCGATCAGTGTTGCTTGACCATAGCGCAGCGTCTCTACCGGATGGGCATGGTTGAAGTCAATGATATCCTTCAGGGTCCGTACCTTCGCACCCGGGCCGAGTCGGGCCAGATAAGCGTTAATGGAGGTCTTGAACTCGTTCAGCACCACGGAGGAATATTTGATCTCGCGGGCGGTGCGGATATCGGCAGGATCGATTATTGTTGCGCCTAACTCACGCATTCTGTCCACGGAGGCGTTGAACAGCGCCAGCTGTTCTTCCGTTAACTCTTCGAAATAGTAGTCCCGCGGAATCCCGATCCGCGCACCCTGCAGACCGTTCAGATCAAGGAATTCCGTATAATCCTCATGCAGCCTTCCCGCGCAAGTGCCCATCGCCGCATCACTGCTGTCCCGGCCAAGCATGGCATTCAGCAGAAGTACTGCGTCTCGGACGGTTCTGCCCATTGGCCCGGCAGTATCCTGCGTGTTCGACAGCGGAAGAATGCCGGAGCGGCTGAGCATGCCAACGGTCGGCTTAATTCCCACAATTGACCCGAGATTGCCGGGATTGAGGATGGAGCCGGAGGTTTCGGTTCCCACCGATACTGTGCAGAAATTACAGGCGACGGCTACTGCGGAGCCGGCGCTGGAGCCGCCGGTAGGAGCCGAGATATTGTAAGGGTTCAGCACCTGGCCCCCGCGTGAGCTGTAGCCTGACGGCATGCCATTCGTCATGAAGTTGGCGAATTCCGTCATGTTCGCTTTGCCCATGATGATGGCTCCGGCCTCACGCAGCTTCGTAACGATAAAGGCATCTTCCCCGGCAAAAGAATCCGCCAAAGCCAGCGATCCCGCACTGGTATGCATTTTATCCCCTGTATTGATATTGTCCTTGAGCAAGACCGGAATGCCATGCATCGGGCCTCTTGGACCCTGCAGCGCACGTTCCACATCCAAAGATTCCGCAATGAACAGCGCATCCGGATTGATCTCCAGCACGGAGTTAATCGTCAGGCCGTTTTTGTCATGATCGGCAATGCGCTCATAATACATGAGAACCAGCTCTTTGGAAGTGATCTCTCCGGCTGCCAGTGCGGCCTGGATTTCCGGAATTGTAGCCTCTACGATTTCAAAACTCATGCGGGTTCACGCTTCTTTCTCTCTTTGGTTTGGCCTTCTCCTTCATCTAACCATAGTTTACCGCGTCTTGATAGAGTTCATTTTGGATTTTTTTGATAGTGGGCGTTCCATATCTGGTGTATAATCCCATATTGAGTAACGGTTGAACAATCTGCGTTGCGCTTTGGGAGGACGGCATGTTGAACAGATGGGGAAAAGTATTGCTGGGAGCAGTCGTAGTGTTTGGCCTGGATGGCTGTGCTACAGATGGCACTGTGAAGGAAAGCACGGATCAAGAAGTGGCAATGCCTACAGCAGAAGAGTTAATTGCGAAGATAACGGAAGCCGGCGAAGGGCTTAACAGTTTCGTTCAGGAGGCACAGACCTGGTCAAATATAAATATGGGACAGAGCGAAAAGAATGACCTGCAGGCTTCGGAGACGAATTCGACCACTGAGGTTGTGCTGAGCCCGCTGCAAATGCATCAGGTAAGCCTGATTAAATTATCGGGAAAAGGTGAACAGCTTATTGAGCAATATTACATTGATAACAGGCTGTTCATATCTATAGACGGACATTGGCGTGAAATGCCTGCGGATATCTCCGGCAATATAGGGGGCATCGTGCAACAGTCGGCCAGTCCCGGAGAGCGGATGGAGCAGCTTAAGACGATTTTGCCCTATTTGAAGGTAACGGAGGAAGGAGACGACTATGTACTGAGCGCCCGGGCATCCGGTGACCAAATGAAGGATTTCACAGCCTATTACCAGGTTCAGTACAGCGGTGTAGAATTACCTGATCAGCAGATATCTGAAGTGAAGAGTATGAGCACAACCTACTGTGTCAACAAACAGACCTACCTGCCGACCCGGACAGAGGATGAAATGGTGACCGACAACAGAGCTGGCGGATATGGGATGTACACGGAGACGAAGAAGAAGACAACCATCGGAAAGTATAATACCCTTGCCAAGATGGAAATTCCGGAGAAAGTGCTGAATGTGCAGCGGTAAAATCTTAAATACCGGGTATTCATAAAAAAGAAAAGCCCGTACAGGCAGGAGCGTTTGACGTTCCTGCCCGGTACGAGCGTTATACTAAGGTTTCACTTTACCCGATTACCGGAGACTAGAGCTTGAAGCTCTCAACAATGAGAGAGAGTTCCTCGGCTGTATGGGACAAATGGTCAGCCGAAGCTGAGATCTGTTCCATCGAAGCAAGCTGTTCCTCGATGGCAGCGGAAACGTTCTGAGTGCCGCCCGAGTTCTCACCGGCTATCGCGATGACATTCTGAAGAGACAACGCCATCCGTGAGGACTGTTCGGCAATCTCTGAAGTAATACCGCGCAGGACGCTGCTCATTTCTGCCAGTGGATTTACAGCCTGTAAAATGCTTTTGAAATTATGATCGGATTCTTCAACAACCTCAATGCCTTTGCGGACCTCATCGGCCGTTGTTTTCATAGAAGATACTGCAGCTGAAGTCCCTGTCTGTATCTGGTCAACGAGCGTTCTGATAGACTGGGTGGATTGGGCGGTTTGTTCAGATAATTTACGGATCTCAGCGGCAACAACAGCGAATCCCCGGCCATGTTCACCAGCGCGGGACGCTTCAATGCTGGCATTCAATGCAAGCAGATTGGTCTGCGAAGAGATTCCATGAATCACCTTGATAATTTCACTGATCTCATGCGATTGTCTGTTTAATCCCCCGATAATCAGCGACTGCTGTTCGGTACTGCTCTGAATAGCGCTCATCTGGTTGACGACATGCTGCACACCGGTGCTTCCGGCAAGCGAGATTGCCCCGGCTTGGCTCGTGAGCTCGTCCAGTTGGGTTACGTAGCTGTCAATTTCATTCATCCGCTCCGTAATAGAGGAGATTACTTCATGATTCTCGACCAGCAGGCTTTCTTGCTGATTGGCACCTAAATGGATATTTTCGGCTGACTCCGCGATATGCTCGGCAGCATGTGTAGCCTGGCCGGCACTTGCGCTCAGCTCCTGTGAAGAGGCAGCCAGAGTCAGGGAAGCACCATGAATTCTGTTCATGCTTTGGTGAATATTCTCGGCCATAGCATTGAAACTGCGGCTCAAGAGGCCAAGTTCATCTTTGCCCGTGAGCGGAATCCGCACCGATAAATCACCGTTGCTGATAGTATCCGCTGTGACGAGCATAATTTTGAGTGTCCGGACCAGGCGGATGAGGATAAATGAGATCAGGATTCCGGCAATGATAACGGAGATGCTCACTACAAGCAGTGTATGGTTAAGGATAGGACGGGCTTCCTCCGTGAATTCCTTATTAAACATCACACCTCCGATTTTCCAACCGGTCATTGGATTAGAGACGAAGGACATGGACTCCTCCTCTCCGTCTGCAGTGAAATTAAATTGTCCGCTATCTCCGGCAAAGAGTTTGCCGATCCAGGCTGCTTTGACGGCTTCTCCGCTCTGAAGAGTAGGGTGGAAGACCAGCTTTTGAGAATTATCAACAATTAATGCGTAACCGTTTTTGCCGATTTTGACAGTATCCGTAATTGCCGTCAGTTCTTCGATCTTAACTTCGGTCCGCACAACACCGCTTGCATCAGATACTGCCTTTGACAAGCCGATAACAAAGTCACCTGTAATTGCGGATATGTAAGGAGAGGATACATAAACATCCGAGTTCTCCATAGCGGCAGTGAACCATTCTTGCTCGCGGAAGTCGCCTTCTCCGGCCCATTCCTTCCCCTGAACATTGCGGTAATAGCCGTCTTCGGCGGCAAATTCGATACTGGACATCATCGGATGTGTCTTATAGAACGGATCCAGAATGCCTCTTTGAAGCGTGGCATCCGGTCCGGTATACACGGATGAACTAATTAAACCGGACAAATAATTGGTGTTCGCGATTTCAGCTGAAGTGAATTGAGTGATTACGGCGTTCAAAAGCTCAACATTTTGTTTCGCACCGCCGTTCATTTGATCGCTGATTTCTGTTTTGGCTGTTTGATAGGAGAGAATACTGACAGCGAGCACCGGAGCAAGCAATACAACAGCAAATGTTAGAGTAAGCTTGGTGCGTAACGACATGTTTGTTTGCAGCCGGGGAATGCGGAATTTCGAAAAAATAGACATAATGACCTCCCAATGATGTAGTTTACTATTTATATATATAAAATAAAACCTGAGAGAAGAGATAAAGTGAATTCAGGCTTCACCTATTTAAAGCGTTTTCAATATTGTCGTTATTCTAACAAGTTTTTTCTTGAGTCCTTGTTAATATTGTAATATTCAAGGGTTTTCTTAGGATGTTGATAAAGTTTGGGCTTGTTTTATACCTCCAGTAGAGTAAAGGTTAATATATATCATAAACTGTAATATTTCATATGATATTAAATAAATAAATAAAATACAATAATAAAATTCATAACCTATAAATTATGAAGAAAGCCTGCAGACCCACAATGAAGATTGCGGGCTTGCAGGCTTGTTTAAATGCTACCATTACGAAGGAAGCCGGCATGACAAAAAAACCGTGGCTTCCCATCTGCATCCTAACGGCAACGGCTTTGTATAC
>CAKMKL010000345.1 GCA_927443375.1 uncultured Paenibacillus sp.
CATTCACCGGAGCTTAACCCGCGGCATCGGCAGATTCCTTACCATATCGCAGGATATCGCCCAAGGCACACTTGATTCCTCTGGAAAGGCTGCTGTTATGAAAGTATTAGAGGAACGTATTAGAGAAGAAGGCCTAATCCTGTCGGAGACCGTACTGAAGGTGGATTCCTTTCTGAACCATCAAGTGGATACGGAGCTTGCCCTGCAAATCGGGCAGGAGTTCAAGACGGTCTTTGGACATCTGCCGGTTACGAAGATCTTAACCGTGGAGGCCAGCGGAATCCAGTTCGCGATGGCAGCGGGGATTGCGCTGCAAGTTCCCTTTATTTATGCCAAGAAAAAGAAGGCTGTTACCTTGTCAGAGGGGGTCTATTCGGCACCGGTTCATTCGTTTACCCGCCAGGAAGACTATCTGATCAGTATTTCACAGAACTATCTGGGGCCGGAGGACAAAGTGCTGATCATTGATGATTTCCTCGCTACCGGGGCTGCACTGGTCGGACTGGCTGACATCGTTAAGGAATCAGGTGCGCAGCTGCTGGGCGTGGGCTGTGTGATTGAGAAGAGCTTTCAGGAAGGGCGGAGCCTGCTGGAGAAGAGAGGCATTCCGGTGCATGCGCTGGCACGCATCTCTTCCATGGCTCCGGGAGTAGTTCATTTTATCGCTAATGAAGAGCAGATTAAGGAGAGTGCGGGATGTTAAGTAAGCAAAAGGTATTCGCCCTGGGATTGCAGCATGTGCTGGCGATGTACGCAGGGGCGGTAATTGTACCGCTGGTTGTTGGGGGCGCACTGAACTTGAGCGCAGCGCAGATGGCTTATCTGATCGCTGCCGATTTATTCACCTGCGGATTGGCCACCTTGCTGCAGGTCATCGGCAGCAAGCACTTCGGCAGCGGCCTTCCGGTCGTGCTGGGCTGCACATTTACTGCGGTCAGCCCGATCATTGCTATTGCCTCGGGCTCTAACCTGGCAACCGCTTATGGTGCAATTATTATATCCGGTCTTTTCGTAGTGCTGGCAGCCCCGGTTTACGGGAAGCTGCTGAAGTTCTTCCCTACGGTGGTCACCGGATCTGTGGTGACGATCATCGGCCTGTCGCTTATTCCGGTTGCGATGAACAATGTGGCCGGCGGTCAGGGCAGCGCCGATTTTGGACAGCCCCGCAATCTGCTGCTGGCCTTGATCACGCTGCTGGTTATCCTTGTGGTGAACCGGCTGGCTACAGGCTTCCTGCGTTCCGTTTCGGTGCTGGTAGGCCTCGCTGCCGGTACGGCAATTGGCTACTTCTTCGGTCTGGTTGATTTCTCTGCCGTTGGTACGGCCTCTTACATCAGTATCGCCCAGCCATTCTATTTCGGCTGGCCGCAGTTCAGTGTGACAGCCATTTTCACGATGATTATCGTCAATATTGTTTCGATGGTCGAATCGACAGGTGTGTATTTTGCGGTTGGCAAGGCTACGGATCAGAAGGTGGAGGAGAAGCAGATCGTAAACGGCCTGCGCTCTGAAGGGCTGGCGATTATGCTGGGCGGTCTGTTCAACGCTTTTCCGTATACGGCGTTTTCCCAGAATGTCGGCCTGTTGTCCCTGACCCGTGTCAAGACACGCAATGTGATCTTCGCCGCAGGCGGAATTATGGTTGTGCTGGGTCTGCTGCCTAAGCTGGCTGCGCTGACAACCGTTGTGCCGAATGCGGTGCTGGGCGGCGCAATGATCGTGATGTTCGGGTCCGTTGCCGCTTCCGGGATGTCTATTCTGTCCGAGGTGGATCTGCGTAAAGACGGCAATCTGCTGATTGCCGCCTGCAGCATTGCCGTTGGCCTAGGCTCCGCAGTACTGCCTTCCATGTTTGACCAGCTGCCGGAGTTCGCCAGAATGCTGCTGCAAAACGGTATCGTTTCGGGATCTCTGACAGCGATTATTCTGAACATCTTCTTATCCAAGACTCAGGATCATACCGTTGCTGCAGCTTCTCCGGCGCCTGCCCAAGAGATGAAATAATAATATCCAAATTTAACCTGTAATAAGTATGACTGCCGATTCCGAAATTAGGGGAATCGGTTTTTTTCTTTATTTACGAAAGTATTCCAATGTATAATTTTCACACGTAGCCAGAAAGGGGCAGGGAATATGAGGGACTATTGGCTAAGCATATTGTGCAGTATATAGCTGGTGTGTTCAGTGCCGTTGTTCTCCATCCTTCAGAACGTTATGGTGAAACAGGATATACCCGTTTCGAGGCAGGGTGTGATCGATCTGCGGGAATGGGATTTTCCACAGCTTCAAACGGCTTGAGTTCATGGACCAGAATGACCCCGGGCGGAAAACACAGTGGAGAACAAGCAAGGCGCAGGAGGTTTTCGCATTAATGCTTCATTACCACGGGCAATGGTTCCTGAAGGATATGGTTGTGGATCTGGTCTGGCCGGATTTCCAGCAGGAGAAGGCGGTTAATATGAACTGGGCTCCCAGCGTCCCCAGCAGGCACTAACACGGCTGACTGCCTTGCAGGAGGTAGATCCCTATTCGGAGGATATTTGCAGGCTGACACTGCGCAGTTATGCGGATATGGGTGATTTTCTCGGATTCAGAAACCACTACGAAAACTACAAAACGCTTTTGCAAAGCGAACTGGGTATTCATCCCGGCAGCATGATGGATAACTGGGTGCAAAAGGTCTTTTAGTACCCTTTCCCTTCCTTCTGTTCCTGTTCAGGATGAAACGAAAAGAGGATAATTGCGTATCAGAAGCGTAATAGTTAACAGGAAGGAAGTGTAATAAGTGGATAATGGAATGGGTGTCATTCTGCTGGAAAAGATGCCGGAGGGCGACCTTCGCGTCATTGAGGAGCGCACATGGAGCATGAATATGATTACAGCGCTGGAGCATGTCAATTACATTGTGGTCGGCAACCGGGAGTTTGAAGCGGTTGAAGGGCGGCTGAATGTGGACCAGGGGAAGCTGGAGCTTCTGCTCGTCCCGATGCGGACCGAAGACTAAATGTAAATGTCAGGAAAGGAGGCAATAAGGTTGGAGAACGATGAGCAAAAACCGAAGGGACCGGACAGGGAATCAGCCGGTTCCAAATTGTTTAATGCGGAAGGCAAACCGCTGCGTGTATTGTCTACCTCGCTGGGTATTGCGCTGCTGGCCAATGCGATGTTCATTCCGGGAGGCGTTCATGCCACCGGGGGAGGCAGCGGAGAAGAACCTCAACTGGTCTCCTGGTCGACCGAAGAGGTCAAAGCTTATTTTGACAAAAATGTAGACTGGAACATTCCCTATCCGGAAGAGAACGCTGGAGAGACGGTGCAGGAGGGGACGGGCGTTGTTACCTCAGGCGGAACGACAGTCATTAATAATTACGGCGGCTACAACTCCGGGTTTGGCTGGGACGATCTGCTGCTCTACCACATGCTGTTCAACAGTGGCTCCTTCTATTCATCCAGAGGCTGGTACAATGACCGGCCAACCTATTACGGCGGTACACGGACTACCTATAAACCGCCGTCATACAACAGCGGCAGGTTTCAGAATAAGCCGGTCGCCGGGTCAGTGGTTAAGCCGAAGACATCCACCTCTTCCACGGGTTCCATCACCCGAAGAGGCTCTTCCAAGGCTGGAGGGGTCGGAGGCACATCAAGCGGCCTGGGCTCTTCCAAGAGTTCAAGCTCCAGTAAGTCCAGTTCGTCATCCCGGTCCGGCTCCAGCAAGAGCGGTTTCGGCGGATGACGAAAGTAGAGAGTGTCTTTCAATTACTGGATCAGTCAGCGCTGGAACGGGCGCCCCGGGTAGAACAGCTGCGTGAGCTGGGCTTTACCTGGGCTGATCTTGGGGAGGAAGAGTACTGGCTGGATGCTATTGCAGTTATGCCGGGAGAGCTATACCGGGAGCTGGAGGAGGCTTCCGGGAAGTTATGGATGATCCTCGACAAAGCGGTACGCTATGTCCACCGCAGGCATGATCTGTATGATCTGCTCGGCATCCCTCCTGTACTGTGGCAGATGCTGGATGATATGCCGCTGCCGGAACCGGGCCTGATCAGCCGTTATGCCCGGTTTGATTTTGCCGTGGCGGATGACGGCAGTATTAAGCTGCTGGAGCTGAATGCGGATACACCTACAGGTTATGTGGAAGCTTCCATCGCGACACCATGGATCTGCGGGCAGGCCGGGATATCCAGCCCGAATGCCGGGATGAAGGATCAGCTGGCCGGTGCCTGGGGCGAAGAACGCCCGGACACGGCAGCCTGTGTGGCCTATGGCTCTCATCAGGAGGATTCCGGCACGATTGAGGCGCTGGTCCGCCACAGCGGCCAGGACATTAAATGTGTGGATTGTCTGGATCTATGGATTGATAACGGAACGGTGTATGACGGGGAGAACCGGAGAATTGAGCGGATGTTCGCCCTGTATCCGAAGGAATGGATGGCGGTTGACGAAGGCGGAGATGCCCTTGCTTATGCCATAGAGACCGGGCGCCTGCAGCTGTTCAACGGACCGCACAGCATTCTGCTGCAGTCCAAGGGACTGATTGCCGCGGTATGGGGCATGTATGAACTGGGGCTGCTGTTTACTGAGGAAGAACGCGGGGCCATTTCCAGCTACATCCTGCCCACCTACAATAAGCCGGTATTCTCCGGAAGCTTTGTGTCCAAATCGGTGTTCGGACGTGAAGGCGGTTCAGTGCGCCTGTACGGCGACACCGGGGAACTTGAGCTTCAGGATGAGGAAGGCTTTGACAGCAGTGTATTATTCCCGACCGTGTACCAGAAGCGGGCGCAAATGGCCCGGATTCATACAGCGGAGGGCGAGCTTCATCTGCTGACCGGCATGTTCGTGATCAACGGGAAGCCCTGCGGGCTGCTCGGGCGGGCAGGCGGGCCGATTACAGGCAATGCCAGTCATTTTATCGCGCTAGGAGTGAGGGAGCTTGAATAGGAACCAACGGAAAGAGAAGCGGATCATCGGTAAGGCGAGGATCCGGCTGAGTACAGTTTTGGGTATGCTGCTGCTTGCGATGCTGCTGAGTGCATGCTCCAGCAATGAAGACAGCGTATTTCATACCGGGACTTCTGCAGAAACAACAGCCAGCGTATCGCGTGTACCCTGGGATTACCGGGTAGTGGAGAGTACGGTGGGTGATTTGATCGGCAGCGATATGACAGTATTGCCTGATAATGAGCTTCTGCCCAATGACGGCAATTATGCTACGGGCGACAAGATTTGGACGCTGCAATTTATGGATGCCGAGTTGACTACGGATGCCGATCAGAAGAATGAGGTCCGCCTGTCCGCCTGGACTACGATCAAATCGTACGGGACGCAAGAGACGGCAGCGGAAGATTTGAAGAATCTGAAGGTATCGATTACCACCGATGTTGACCTTGTCGGGGTATACAAGACCAAGTACCAGGAGAAGACGAGAAACTTCGCCGTGCTTGAGCTGCCCTCCGGCAACCGGATCAAGCAGCCGATAGACGATAAGCGCTACACGGCACTGGAGAAAGCAAAGACAGCCTCTGTAGTGCTGGAGGAAGTGCATGATTTCGCCGATTATGATTCGGCTTATGCGAAATTTCGGGGGTGGGCAAAATGACGATAGTTATTAATCTGGTAGTAAGTGTTTTAACGATCATTCTGCTGCAAGTGCTTGGCATGGTCGTCTTTACACTGATGACTCCATTTAAGGATATGGACGAGATTAAGAAGGGTAATGTCGCGGTGGCTCTGGCGCTCGGCGGCAAATTCCTGGCCACGGCGATTATTCTTGGGGTAGCGGCCTATACGAATACGTCGATCTGGCACATGATGCTGTGGTTCGCTGTAGGGTATGTCTGCCTGATCGCGGCGTATTGGATCTTTGAGCTGTTTACCCCTGCATTCAGAATATCCGAACAGCTGCAGAAGGGCAATGTAGCCGTTGGCACCATGCTCTGTCTGGTTTTCATCGGAACCTCCTTTGCCGTCAGCAGTCTCATCATTTAAGCTTCTGGGGATGCCCCGCACGGTGTCATCCGTGCGGGGCATCACATTAATTAAGGAAGAGGGGCGGGCGGATGCATTTTCTCCTCAGGATATCAGGAAAGCTGATGGCTCTTAAGAAGAAGACCATTGCACTTATGATTGTTTGTTTTATTGTTCTGAGTGCCACCATTGCCTACACACTGGAGCCTGGTACCTTTAATAACTGGTTCAACGCGTTCTACTGGGTAATGACAACGATGTCTACCGTAGGTTATGGGGATTTTTTTGCTAAGACGTTTTACGGTAAGCTGTTAACTATTTTTTTATATATTTTTGGCATCGGTCTGTTAAGCCTGGTCATCGGTAAAGTGGTTGAGGCCATGGGGGAGATACAGAGGAGGAGAGGAGCAGGAACCTTGAGCTTTCACGGAAAAAATCATGTGGTACTGATTAACTGGAGCCGGAAAACGCAGGCGGCCGTGGATGAGATTCTATGTTATGACCCCAAGGGCCGGATTGTTATCATTGACGAGACGGGCCAGCATCCGCTGGAGGATATGGAGCAGGTGCATTTCATCAGCGGCGATGCCTCGAGCGACGATATTCTGCTAAAGGCCGGCATCAGGGAAGCAAGAGCGGCCATTGTATTTGGCGACAACCGCATAGACGAAGCCTCGCTGATTGACGGCAAGTCGCTGCTGATTGTCTCCAGCATTGAGCGGATCGCCCCGCAGGTACATACTACAGTCGAGGTTATGCAGGAGAAGAATATTATGAATTTCCGGCATGTTCATGTGAACGAGTTCGTACTTTCGCATGATGCCATCTCCAGACTGGCTGTAAGGTCGGCGCTGCAGGAAGGGAACTCCGAGGTACTCAGCCAGCTGCTCAGCCGCCAGCATGGTGATGATATCTATGAGGTGCCGCGGAATCCAGCCTGGCGAACCTATGGGGATGCCTTTCAGGAGCTGCTGCTTCAGGGGGCGACCCTAATTGCAGACCACGGCGATCTGGGCATTAACCGCAAGCTGGACCAGCCGATCCCGGGGGATGCACGTTTGTATATAGTCTCCGATAAAGAAACCTATCTGAGAATCAAAGGATAGGAACGGAATGGTTAATTTATTCTTATACCCATAGAGCTGCCCAGGGGTGTTTTCGACCTGTAGGCAGCTCTATTTGTGTTACAAGTCCGTTTTTTACAAAAAATAGTAGGAAAAACGAATCAATTTGTTGTTTTGACACAAAATAATTAGTAAAACAGTCAACTTTGTGACTAATATTACCGTAATATAGTTATCGACAAAATACGCCATTCATGGAGAGTGATGATTTGCGTAGAGGACGCAGCACAGTTCTTGCTTGTCTGATGTCTCTTGCCTTCTTGGCCGCCTGCAGCAACGGGGCGCAGCCGGTACCTTCACCAAGTGCGGTTGTTTCGCCCAGCTCATCAGCGGGACCCGAACAGACGTCAGAAGAGCATGTAAAAGAAAAGCAGGAACTATATACTTTCATAAATACGAAACTTACCGGCCCCTTTGGGGTGTACACCAATTTACTGGAGACGGATCAGTCGGCAGAAGCCGCCACCGGTCACGAGGTATTAAGCGAGTCAGCCTCCCTGATGATGTTAAGTGCTGTCCGCAGCGGTGATGCACAGCTTTTTGCCCGGCAATGGGCGCTCGGCAAACAGACCTTCGATATGGAGGGCGGATTCAGCTACCGGTACAGCCCGAAGCTGCAGAAACAGTACGCGGTTAATGCGGCGGTGGACGACCTGCGGATGATCGGTGCTTTATTTGCTGCGGGAGAGGATTTCGGGAATCAGCAGTATACAGAGGAAGCTGAGCAATATTCCAGGAGATTCTATTCTAGTAATGTTAAAGACGGAAACATGTACGATCTATATGACAATTTATACCAACAAAATAACGGGTTTATTACTTTATGTTATATTAATCTGAGTGATTTGCGAAAATTGTCGATCGATGGCGAATCTTTAGATATTTTGTTGGATAATACGAGCAAAATTCTTGAGGAGGGCTATCTGTCAGACTCATTTCCATTCTATGAAACGAGATTTGATTATAAGTCCAGAGCGTACGGATCAGAACATATCCATACAGTGGAATCGCTGCTGAGCATTCTGAATTTGGCAGAGGTGGGCCGCCAGCGTCCGGAGAGCATCCGCTTCATCAAGCAGCAGGTCGAGGCAGGTACGCTGTACGGACAATATACCCGTGAAGGAAAACCGGCGAATAATGTCCGCTCCACGGCAATCTATGCGCTGACGGCGATGATTGGTGCGGAGGCTGGTGATGATGCCCTCTATGAAGCAGGTATCAAACGGATGAACGAGTTCAGAATTACAGATCCCACAAGTCCGCTGTACGGCGGGTTTGGTGATCCGAATACCGGCCAGGCGTACTCTTTTGACAATCTGATGGCTTTATTAGCCTATTCCTATCAGCCCAAAAACGAACAATAACGAAGGTGAATCCGCATGATCTACAACACTGTGAGAACAACCCTGCGGCAGGGCGTCAGGCTTGCCGGCTTCCGTGCATCCCCCGCCTTTATAGCGGCCTTCGGTGTACTGCTGATTACGGTGATTGCCCTGTTTACGGCTCCTTATATCGGGATGGCTGATAACGGCGACTTTTTCCGCAATATTTACAGCAATGGACTCTATTTCAGCCAGCCGGATTATGACAGCCAGTATTTTGGCTATTTCGTGAAGCATTTTGGAATCTATCAATACTATAACGAGAATGGGGCGACCCTGGACTCTTCCCAGTCTCTGTTCATCAAGCTGGCTATAGGCCTGAATAAACTGCTGTTCAGCAGCACGGTGTTCGATATCCGGTTCCAGGCGGCCGTCTATACGATTCTTTATGTGGCCGCTATTTATTTGCTGGTGGAAGCGATCACGTGCCGGATGACCCGGAAGCAGGGGATAATCGTGGCAGTGCTGGCGGTTTTCATTTTTGGCGATACGGGATACACCGCTTATTTCAATTCTTTTTACAGTGAGAGCCTTGTACTGATCATGATGCTGTTCATTTTTGCCGCATGGCTCCTGCTATACCGCAAGCGGTACAATGATTATTTTTTACTGGTGCTGTTTGTAATCAGCGGGCTGATTCTGACGACCTCCAAACAACAGAATGCTCCTGTAGGCATTATTTTATCGGTGCTGGGTATCTCGCTTTTGTGGGTAAGGAGAGACCGGATTTTCCGCAGCCTTACGGTGGTCTCGCTGATTCTGCTGCTGGCTGCCGGGATAGGTACCTATCTCAATATCTCCAAGGAGTTCGTAAACATCAACCAGTATCATGCGATGACCCGCGGCGTACTACAGGATTCTGCCAATCCCGAGACTTCGCTGGAATCCTTCGGGATTAATGGGCAGTATGCGATTCTAAAAAGCAATATTTACTATGAGCAATACGGGACGGTCGATGTGAATTCACCGCTTCTGGAGAAGGATTTCTACAGCAAATACGGTTTTGTCTCTATTCTGAAATACTATGTCAGGAACCCTAGCCAGCTCAGCTCAATACTCAATGTGGCTGCCCAGAGCGCTTTTTCGATCAAGCCGGCGGCCATGGGCAATTACGAGAAATCGGCGGGTAAGGAATTCCGGGCCCAGAGCCACTTCTTTACACTCTATAGTCTGTTGAAGGGGATTCTGGCCCCCAAAACCTTCGGGTTCATCCTGCTCTGGATGGTGCTGATCATCGGTTTGTATATGCCTTCCTTTGTAAAAGCGTTGAAGGCAAGGGATCTCAGGGGCATGCAGCGGATGATGCTGATTGTGGCCAGCATGGCGATAGGGTTGTCCGGGATTCTGGTTTCCATCATCGGAGCGGGGGATGCGGACATCTCGAAGCATGAATTTTTGTTCACCCTGGCCTTTGATCTGGTCTCGCTTCTGGCAGTATCCGGTGTGGTCGGGCGGAGAGTCTCGGGCAGCCGCGAACCGGCAGCGGACAGAGCCGGCCAAATTCCGAATATGCAGGAGGGCGTCAGCGCATGAGCCGGCATAAGGATGCCGGGCTCACGCTGCTGGCGGCGCTGCTGCTGATTATAGCTGCATTCGTCCAGCCGGCTGTCCCGGCTCACGCTGCCGCCGAAGCGCAGTCCGCCGTGCAGCAGCCCAAGGTTCTGCTGCTGTATGACAGCCTGGCAGCGGGCACCCCGCGGGAAGGCAATGTGCGGGAAGTACAGCGCCAGCTTGCCGCGTATCATGTGCAGGTCACAGTGGCCGCGCTGGACCGCTATGAGCAGGGGATGATGACGGCGTTCTCAAGCGTCATAACCGTTATCAATACGCCTGATCTGACGCTGTCTCAGAATAAGCCGTATATGGAAGACTTAGAGCAGTACAACGGACAATATTTGCATGTTGGCTATCAGCCTCCGGCCAGGCTGGAGCAGGCCTTGCAGCTGTCTACCGGACTGGCGGAGGAGGAGAGTGCAGCGCTTACGGCCGGGGCGTTCCGCTCAGAGGAGCTTAAGCTGCTGCAGGTGCCTTATATTACTTCCAGTAAGGCAGAGCGGGAATATGGCAGCCTGTTCTTGAAGAGCAGCGGCCGCGTGGTTCCGTATGCTGTTAACTCCGGCAACTTCACATATATTCCTTACCTGGAGAAAGGCAATGCCAGTAGGCTGACGGCAGCTGCTGTGCTGAAGGATTGGCTGGGGGCTGCTCCCGCGGCCGGACCTTATCTCGTTATTAAGGAGATTTATCCGTTCTCAGATCTGGTGCTGCTGGAAAAACTGGCCGGCCGGCTGTATGAGGCCGGCATACCCTTCACCGCCAGTGTTCGTCCGGTATTCAGCAACACGGATTTTCCGGCCATGCAGCGTTATTTGAAGGCGCTCAAGGTGGTTCAGGCGAAGAACGGAAGCATTCTGGTGAGTGCTCCGGCTCTGATGCCCTCCATTAACAGCAGTGATCATACGCTCGGCGGCAAGATGAGCGGGTTCATTAATCTGCTGGCTGAGAACGGCATAGCGCCGCTCGGCATGGGTGCGGAAGCCTTCTGGACCTACGACAAGGAATATGCTGCAGCTGGCATGGGTTTTTTTGACTCCGTAGTGCTGTTTCCGGACGAGAACGTGATCCATATGGAAGAGACCAACGTTTCCGCAAGCTTTGCCTCCTCGCTGTACAGCATAACGCCGGAGTTCCTGCAGAGTCTGAAGCACGAAGGGAAGGCTATGCCGCAGCTGCCGATGGATGCTGCGGTGACAGTGAATCTTCCGGAGGATGAGGCCGGACTTGAGTCGCTGCTGCAGACTGTGGACGACTTATGGATTACCTTTGCCGATTATAAGCAGGCTGATCATACGGTAACTACGGATACGAACACGATAACCTCCGCTGACGGCGTTATTAAAGTGAACGGCAGCACGCTCAATATTGATTATGTGCCGGAAACTGTAAGCAGTGATTATCAATACAAAGAAGAGCAGTTCCAAAGCTTCAAGACATTGTTCAGTGTGCAAAGCAAATTTTTCATCGTAGTGATTACCGTCGCGCTTCTGCTCTTCGGGGGACTGCTCACGGTTGGCTACAGGCTGTACCGGAAGAAATACTTGAAATGAACAATTTTTACGTTAGGAGAATAACATGACGATCTCAGACGTGCTGATGGTGATTGCGGTGATCTGTATCTGGTCGCTGCTGCTGGTGAATGTGGCCCTGATTATAGCCGGATATTTGTATTACATTCAAACGGAGAGTGAGGGTGTCCCTGAGATTAAGGGCGAGTATCCGTTCGTGACCATCATGGTTCCTGCGCACAATGAGGGCGTGGTCATCAGCAAAACCGTGGAATCCCTGCTGGCGCTTGATTACCCGCATGACCGTTATGAGATCATCGTCATTAATGATAACTCTTCGGATAACAGCGCCCAGCTGCTGGGAAATATACAGGAGCGGAACCCGCAGCGTAGTCTGCTGGTCATCAACACCGATTCTGTCACTGGCGGCAAAGGAAAGTCCAATGCGCTCAACATCGGATTTGCCCGCAGCAGAGGCGAGCTGGTTGCCATTTATGATGCCGATAATACGCCGGAGCGGACGGCACTGAAATATCTGGTTGCTGAGATTGTGTCAGATTCAAGCCTTGGGGCCGTTATTGGCAAGTTCAGAACCCGCAATCGTGATGCCAGTCTGCTCACACGGTTTATTAATATAGAGACGCTCTCGTTTCAATGGATGGCGCAGGCGGGGCGGTGGAAGCTGTTCAAGCTGTGCACGATTCCCGGAACGAACTTTATTATGCGCAGGTCGATTGTTGAAGACATCGGCGGCTGGGATGTCAAAGCGATTGCCGAGGATACCGAAATCAGCTTCCGGATCTACATGATGGGCTACCGGATCAAGTTCCAGCCGAAGTCGGTCACCTGGGAGCAGGAGCCGCAGACCGTGAAGGTCTGGTTCAAGCAGCGGACCCGCTGGGCGAAGGGTAATGTCTATGTCATTGTCAAAAACCTGCCGCTGCTGTTCGACCGGACCGCGTCCAAAATCCGTTTTGATATTCTGTATTACGTGTCGATCTACTTCCTGCTGCTGATCTCGCTGATTACCTCCGATCTGCTGCTGGTGCTGCATGCGATGGGGTATGTTCACACTACGATTGCCGGTCTAAGCAGTTTTCTGTGGCTGCTGGCCATTGTGCTGTTCGTAGTGGGGATCTTCGTCACGCTTACCACAGAGAAGGGCGAGATGAGCCTATCGAACTTTTGGATCATTCTGCTGATGTATGTCTCGTACTGCCAGCTGTGGATGGCTGTCGCCGCCTATGGAATGTACAACTACCTCAAGGATGTCATCTTCAAGCGGGAAGCGAAATGGTATAAAACCGAGCGCTATTAAAGGCCGGAGGAAGAGAAATAAGACATACAGGAGATACAGAAGATGATAAAAAAACAGATGATGATATGGGCGCTCTGCCTCTCCCTTGTCCTGATTCAGCTTCCGGCAGCCGCTGCCGCCGCCGCCGCTGCACCTCCCGGAGCTGGCAAACTGACGTATGAGACCTCCTTTACAGGCAGCGGCACTTCGCTCTCGGGCGGAGAGGTGAAGCAGCAGTATTTTTCGGTGATGGATTACTGGAATGTGGACAGTGTGAAGATCAATCTGCACTTCCAAATTTCGCAGATTACGAAGGACCAGCAGTCCAGTGTAACCCTGTCGCTGAACGGCACGCCCTTCTACTCGTTCCGTCCTTCTCCGGGCAATAACGGGGAGCAGATATTGAGTATTCCTGCGCCTAAGGGTTTTCTGAAAGAAGACAGCAACACACTCACCCTGAAGGCCGATCTCAAGACAGCCGGGGACGATAATCAGGTGTGTTATGTGGACAACTCGCCAGATAACTGGCTGCACTTGTTCAATACTTCAGGCATTGCCGTGACCTATACTTCCAAAGCGCTGACCGGGGGCATCCGTGATTTCAGCGAGCGGTTCTCCGGAATAGATACCGTAAGGAGCAATAAGAGTCTTATGACGGTGCCGGAGAATGCCAGCAGTGCTGAGCTGGAATCAGCCACCTATGCCCTGTCGGGATTCGCCAAAGGGAATGCCCTGACGGATAAGACGATCGGAATGCTGCCTTACCGGGAGGATTCCGTGCAGGACAAGAATGCGGTGGTGCTGGTCGCCATGTACGACCATGTGCCGGGTGAATTGAAGCAGCTGCTCAGCGGGACGGAGGATCTGGCTACCCATGCACTGATCCAGCTGGTGAACAAGGATACCCGGCCCACGCTGGTAGTAACCTCGAAAGACGAGAGTCTGCTGATCAAGGCCGGGAGAATGGCTGCGAGCACCGGGCTGATGAGCCAGATGAATAGTGATTTGAAGGTGATTGATGATGCCACAGAGGTGAACGAGCCGGCCTATGTCATCAGTTCGGATGTGACGCTCACGGAGACCGGCGATAAGTTATCCGGGCCGAACCACCGGGAGCAGATGTATTTTGTCTCTTTGCCGTCCAACCGCTCGATTGCCGATTCCGGGAAAATCAGTCTCGATTTCCGCTATGCCGAGAATCTGGATTTTGCCCGTTCACTCGTTACGGTAAGCATTAATGACACGCCGATCGGCAGCAAAAAGCTGACGAAGGAGCTGGCGAATGGTGACACGCTGACCTTGACGGTGCCGCAGAACCTGGGGGTTTCCGGGAACTTCTCGGTGAAGGTAGCCTTTGATCTGGAAATGCAGAGCGCAGTCTGTACGCCGAATACGGAGCAGATGCCCTGGGCGTATATCGGCAAGGAATCGCTGCTGCATCTGAATACTAAGGACCGCACGGATCTGCTGTTTAACAATTACCCGTATCCGTTCCTGCGTGACGGGATCTATAACCATGTAGCCGTAGTTCTGCCGCAGGAGATGGATGACTATACGTATCAGAGTCTGGCGAATGTCTTTAATCTGCTGGGGCAATATACGAGCGGCAATACCGGAGACGTTCATTATTACACGGACGAGGTCAGCCCGGACAATCTGCAGAACAACAATATTGTGGCTATCGGCTCCTATAAGAACAACAAGGTCATCCGGGACAACAACGGTAAGCTGTATTTCAGGTATAGCAAGGATGGAGCAACGCTGGTTTCCAATGAAAAAATGAGTATTGAAGAGCAGTATGGGGCAGAGGTCGGAACTTTGCAGCTGATCGAGTCCCCTTACGAAAGCGGCCGCGGGCTTATGGCGGTCACGGCGGTGAACTCCCGGGATTATTACCTGGCTTCCAAGCTGATCGCCAGCGAAAAGGACAAGTGGAAGGTCTATGGTGACGGTGTGGTGGCGGATAAGGACGGAAACGTCAGCGCGTACCGGTTCAAGACGGTTACGGGGGCAGAGCCTGACTCTGCAATATCGCAAATCGTGGAGCGCAGCGATGTGCTTGGATTCGTAATTGCCGTGGTGCTTGTGGTTGCCCTGGTTCTTGTAGCGCTGCTTCTGCTGCTCCGCAAACATATGAAGAAACGTGGTGATAAACATGAGACGTAACCGCAGCAGTCTGGTCTCCGATCTGGGGTTCCTTGGTTTTCTTGTGCTGGTGTTCATCTGTATTGTGTTTATCGCCGGCTCGGGCAATGATTATATCCAGAATATTATCATTCTGAATATCGCATTTATTCTGGCGCTCGTAACCTATTTCACCACGGTGACTGCCGGCCTGGTGCTGAATCTCGCCTTTATCTTCGGTTATGGCTTTTTCATCGTCTATCAGACTGTGTCGCGGGGAGAGACGATTGGCATCAGCACGTATTTCTGGCTGATCATGGTTCCGCTGATTACGGTGGTGCTGTGGGTCTTCACCTCCAGCTCCCGGGAGCTGGAGGCCGAGAATGAACGGCTGCAGAAGACAACGGCTAATCTGGCTACCGTTGATGAGAACACCGACCTGCGGAACAGCATCGCTTTTCAGAAAGATGCCAGCCTGTTCACGGGCATTTCCACCCGCTACGGGATTCCGCTCACGCTGCTCGTCATCAAGGTGAAGTATTGGAGCGAGATCCGCCGTCTGATTCCGGAGGATCAGCTGTCGGAGGCGATCTATGACGTCTCCCAGCTCAGCCAGTCCAGCATCCGTACCAATGATGCGCTGTACTTGCTGGATAAGGAGGACGCTACCTGGGGGCTGCTGCTCTTTACGGACAGAGAGGGAGCCAAAATCGTAATCGAACGGATTAAATACAAGCTCCAGGAATTAAATGAGCATGAATTCTCCGGCAAATATAAGGTGAATCTCGGGCTGAAGATCGGAGCTGTACAGTATGAGGCCGAGACAATCGAGAATCCGTTTGATTTCATTGTTCAGGCTAAAAAGCAGCTGGAGTATGATGTGTAAACTTTGAAAAACCCGAGTTGCGACTCCATATCGATGAGCCTCTCGGGTTTTTAGTCATATGGTTAACAGCTTACCGGACCTGGCGTTAATGTATGTTGCTAAAGGTTCAACGTAAATTTTCCAGAATTAAGTTTAGTTGGATTTTCTCCATCTAATTCCGTTAATTTCTATAATTTACTTTAAGCAGGTGGAAAATGTCCACCTATTTCGGACTATACCTCCCCTTGGGAGCAAAATCGGTACAATTAAGTGGAGTTTTTCCCGTTAGCCTCTAATTCGTGTGGAGGATGGACAAATAAATGGAGAAAATCCACTTAGATTCAACAATCATCAATATTTTTTAACAGTTTTCAAAATCCAGGGAATATCCGCAGACATTTTACGATAATCATCTTCTGTTTCATCTGAATATTCCACGCCTGTTGGAGTGGCTAAAACATAAGAATATTTATCTGTAGTGAATACAAGACTTCTCATGCCACCACCCCCCAAAAGCACTTGCTCATTTGTCATTTTACCAGGGTAACGAATGATCACAAATAATTCGCCTTGTGCTCTGGTTTTCAATTTAGATTCGGTATGCAAGAACGCTACATAATTATCTATTTCTTTAATTGAATATTTATTTTTCCAACTCGCCGGTAATTCTAAGGAAAATCCTAAATCCTTATTTGAATAAGTCAAATAGGCAGCAGACGAATCAGCTTGCGTTTGATCTGGTGGAGTTGTCACTGGGGTCGTGCGCTTTGTCAGAATGAACGCCTTACCTTGAGCAATCAATCCTACAGCATACCCATTCTCAAAAGACGAAGAAGATTGTACTGTGAATTCAAATTTGGTAAGCATTTTTCCTTGGCGATCCATATAACCATACTTACCTTGAATATCCGTTTTATCTTTAATCCCTACGAAAGCAATCCCTTCTTTAAAGGGAAATGCTCTAACGTATTTCCGATAACCAATAACCAACTTTCCCTTTTTGTTGATATATCCAATTTCTCCTTTATCATTATAAACAATGGCTAAGCCCTCACTAAAATGACTAACGTTATCATATTTAAAAGCAAGAATAGTCTTCCCTTTTTTATCAATGAATCCCCATTTCCCTTTACTGTTTTGCACACCCGCCAATCCTTCGGAAAAGTCCGTCCCTGATTTGTATTTAAAGGGAATAACTGATTTACCTTTTGAATCGATGTACCCATACATCCCTTTCTTATTTTGAACTAGCGCCAGTTCTTCGGAAAAGCTTCGGGCATATGTGTATTCATAAGGGATAGCCAATTCACCTGATGTATTAATAAACCCCATTTCCCCTGTTTTTGGAGCATACGCCACTGCTAGGCCATTAATGAATGAATATTCAGATCCATATGGTGTTGTAAGCCTGCTGACTATTTTCCCTGTCCTGTCAATTAGCATATGTTCTTTTGAATTAGATACGTGAGCCACCCCCTCAGAAAAATATCCGCCGCCTGTATATACACAGGGGATAGCCAATACACCCTTTGTATTAATGAAGCCGATGAGCTGCGTTCTTGTGTTAACTACCATTGCGCGCTGATCGTAAAAATCGCTTACGGGTTTAATCTCAGAGGGAAGAGTAAATGCCTCCTTTCCTTGGGTGTTATAGTACGTAATCGTTCCATCCGATTTATAGGCTAATAACAAGCCATTGTGGAAGTTGCCATCACTTTGAGGAACATAAACAGCATAGTCTATAGCTGTTTCAGAGATATCGATTTGAGTTATATTTGAAGATGCAAAACTTATTCCCGAATTTGTTGCTATAGTGCATAGAAGTAATAAAGCCAATCCTAATTTTTTCAGCATGTTCATACTCCTTTATAAAAGATAAGATTATTGAAGCATATAAATAAAATTATTTTCCACATATATAGACGAATGTGTTCCAAATTAGTTTCTAAATAATGCCAAATATACTTTTTACTTCAATTGGTGTGACCCTTAATTCCATTCATTGTGAAAATGATCTTCAATTTGATTACTGCTGATAGACGAAGATACGGTGAAGTCGTTGTAATGGAGCAGCGGTATAGGAGCAGATTTATTGGTAAAGAATATACGCATTCCCTGAAATCGGGCTTAGGTTGACTCCCGGGAGGAGAGCGCGTATGATGAAGAGGTGTGGAAAATCGTAAGATTTACGCATTTCCCTTCGTCTAAAGCTTTTTCAATAGACCTAGAGATGGCTTCATATGATATAGACAATGTTTTCGGGAAGGAGGTTATCACTATGAAAGAAGGAATACACCCAAGAGTGAACCAGGTCATTTTCCTGGATGCCAGCGTGGGCTTCAAGTTCTTGAGCTCATCCACTAAGTCATCCGGCGAAACAATGGAATGGGAAGACGGCAACACATATCCGGTGATCCGTGTGGACGCAAGCTCCGCATCGCACCCTTTCTATACAGGCAAACAGAGAGATGCAGAAACTGGCGGCCGTGTGGACAAGTTCAAACAACGGTTGGCCCAGAAGAAATAAGGGATCCAGTCAGCAGAAAAGGGATACTTGCGCAGTCATGTGATGACGGTGCAGTATCCTTTTTTGTTTAATCGATGGATTTTACGGGTAATAATAAGCAGGTGGGAAGTGGAAATTATCAATTAACGGATGGAACGGCATGTAATGTGTATTCCGAAAGGTAGTTGATTCACCCATGTACTATCTGAAATGGAAACGGAAACGGAACCGAGGGTGGCGACGGTTTTTTTCAGGAAAAGCCCCCTAGCAATTGGAAACTGGCATAATTAAATAAACACTTCTCACCTTTTTGAAGACTCTACAGGCTGCCTGTAGGGTCTTCGTGTGTATCTGGCATAGGATAGACATTTTCTGCTTCCAAAATAAGACACATTTGTTCTGAATGGTTCAATTGTGCAAAAGAGTAGGATATAATAAGGCAGGGCTATCACAAAAATAGGAGAAATATGACATGCCGTGGATGCAGGGTTATCCCTATTATTTAATTATGGGCAGTGTTCTAAGTCTCTACATGGGCGTCAACTCTTATAAGCATCACAACACACCAGGAAGACGCTATTTATGGATCTTAATGCTGCTGGTCAGCGTAATATTTGCGGCTACGGCCGGAGAGATCCTCTCCACTTCCTTTCAGGCCAAGCTGTGGTTTAGAAACATTCAGCAGATCCCGCTGCTGCTCAGCACCATATTTACTTATGCTGTTATCAAAGATTACATATCGCGTTCTTCGGCGGGGCTGAACAGGCGGCTTGCAGTGATTTGCATTCCTGTAGTTTTGGATGTGCTGCTGCTCTTTACGGACTCTTACCATCACCTGATGCGTAGCAGCGTGGGCATGAATACAGTGGCGGGCGTGAGCGGAATCGTAGTGCACCCGACCGTGCTGAACATGGCCTTGATTGCCTATGACCAGCTTTTTGGTGTGTACGCTGTTTTTCTGCTTGCGGTTTCCCTGCAGAGCTCATCGAAATATTATTTCAAATGGAATGTGCTGCTGCTGGCCAGCCTCTTCATTCCAGTCGCTTCTATCTTTTTACTTCCGCTGCTCAAGATTACCATTGTCGGCTTTACCGCATTTACCTATTTGCCGCCTGTACTCATGTCCTATTTCTCTTTGTTCAGGGATCCCGAGCTCTCCTTATACCCCCGGGCGAAGAAGCAAATTGTCGAGAAAATGAAGGATGGCATCGTGCTGACAGACCGCTACAACAATATTATTGATGTGAACGAAGCGGGGGAGCTTATGCTCTCGGCCTTGGCAGAGCGGCAGGTCAGCTCATGGGTGGGCAAAAATATCTTCATGCTGCTGGAGCAGTACGGGGAAGTGGCGGTGTATTACTACCAGCAGATTGAAGGGCAGTTCGAAATTGAGGTTCCCGGCACGGCCGACGTCTGTTACGGGCTGTCTCTGATCGCCACCGAGAACAACTACGGGCAGGCTGTAGGCATGCTCATCGTGATCCGTGATCTCAGTGAGAAAAAGCGGTATGAGCGCGAGCTGCTATACCAGGCGACTGTAGATGATCTTACCGGCCTCTACAACCGGAGGCACTTCATGCGACTGGTGCAGAACTATGCCATGCAGGACGGGTCAGGAAAGGCGCTGCTGCTGTTTGACATTGATGATTTCAAGTTAATAAATGATACATACGGTCATATGGCCGGAGACCAGGCACTGGTCGATTTCTCCAAAAAGGTACTTAAGCTATACGGGAATAACGGAATTGCCGGAAGGATTGGAGGCGAGGAGTTCGCTGTATGCTTCTTTGCAGACAGCGAAGAGGCCGCGCTCAGGGAAGCGGAGACCTTTCGTGCCGAGGTGCAGAAACATATCGTCAGGCTGGACGGCGGACTTCATATCAGGCTTACGGTCAGCATCGGTATTGCGTTCACGGAGAGCTGTGATGCAACCTTTGAGGATTTTTACCGTGAGGCCGACGAGGCCCTGTATATATCCAAGACCGCCGGCAAAAACAGGGTTACGCTGGGACGGCGGCCGGTTCTGATGCAGGCCCGCAAATGAAAAACGAACCTTTTTCCACATCCCTGCTGTGTGGAAAGAGGTTCGTTTTTTGTATATTAGGACTGCGGGGTTACAACAACCACTTTCCAGGCTGTTCCGATTGCCGGCAGGCTCTTGGTCAGCATCGGGCCATAGAAGCCGATCACCTTCGCACCCTGTACGATAGCTGCGGCGTCCACTGCCTCTCCGGTTTCCTTAACCAGCGCAGTATCGGCGGATAAGCGGAGTACAATCTCGCTTTGTGACGCTTCGCTAAGGCCGGTACCCTTAATGCGGATCATGCGGGTGCCGTCTTCGGAGGTGGTCACACTCTCGATAGTCCCTTCCGTACCGAGCAGCATGGCTGGTTTCTCAGTATCCCGCACCGTTATCTGATAAACTGGTGTCTGCGGCGGAAGGCTTCTGGTTGAGAACAGGGCATGTTCTGCTTCAACGGTCATACCGATTTGCAGGTCAGCCAGTGTCAGCCTGGTACCGTCAGCCATCTGGAAGAGTGTATCTTCGCCTACATTGAGTACGATGCCGGAGGTGCCAGTACCTTTAATCTGCACGAATGGATATTTCCCGTCAGTGTTGATGGCGGTGATGACGCCGCTCTCCTTCATATGTTCTGCGGCCTGGGCAATCACGATTTGCTGTCCCTCCACGGAAATGGTCTGGCGCAGCACCTTACTTACAAAGGAAGCCGGCACATACAGCTTGTTCTCCTTCGTCAGCGGGGCTGTGCTGAGTGTAGTGTTCATTTTGTTGACGGCATAACGGTTCTCACCGCTCTTAACCGTTGTAAAGATATTCCCTTTGTTCAAATCAACGGCTTTGGTAGCTGTATTCCAGGTGACGGTGAAGCCCAGGGCCTCTGCGACGATGCGTAGCGGAATCAGAGGCTCTTTGGCACCGGAAGGCTGGAAGCCCTTCACGGAAAGGGCCGAGCCGTTCAGCGCAATAGTGAATGTCTTAGCGGCAGAACTGCTGGCTGCCTGCGGCGCTGTGCCCGCATTCAATGAAGTGACCATAGGAGCGGCGGAAACGGCTCCGGTAGAAAGGGCCAGGGATAAGGTTAGGAGGACTGTGCTTGTTTTCAGGGATGGTCTCATGTGTGTAAGCTCCTTTAGGTGAGTTTGTCTGGTGTGTGTCGTTTACTAAACGCCGGGGAGCTGGATTTTGTTGCAATATCTCTATTATTTAGTAAAACAAATAAAGTAATTTATTCCAATTTAATGTGACAAATGTCATCACTTTAGAAAAATTATTCATATAAAATAAACCCGGCAAGAATTTTTCCAAATAAATACTTAAATGAATAAAAATATAATTTTAATCTACTATACGTCAAGTACAATTCTATGATTCTGCTATGCATTGCTGGCCAGCATTCATATAAACAAACAAATTTAAAGGAGCCAAATTCATGTTGAAAAAAGGTTTACTTTACTTATTATTTGTAATAGTCTTGGCTATTCCGTTAAATGTAGTTAGTGCAGAAAGCAGTATCAACGATATCTCCAATAACGATATCTCCAATAAGGCTGATTTAGGTTACATTGATCCTAAGCTTCCACAGAAGGATCAGAAAATACTAAGAGAAGTCATGCAGAACCTGGATAAAGAAGATAGAGAGAATGTATTTTATATCGATGAGAATACCGGTTACTTTACTGCGAATCGAACAGAGAAGCTTAATGAATATAAGGCCAAATACAAGGATATAATTGGTTCTGATGGTAATTTAAAACACGATGTTAATTATAAAGAAAATACTCAAAGTGTTTCTGAGTTGGAGTGTGAGAAGATTGGGCTAGACGCAACGTTCTCTGTTGCTTCTTTTGCGAACCCAACAACACCATGTAACAGTGCAGATTCTGGTCCATTCCGCAAAGTAGTCTCAACCACTGGCAAATCACGTATCACTGCGGATCTGTACCTTCCTGCAAAAGGTACAGAAATGGTTATGAGCCCTAAAAGTATAACCGTAGATGGTAAGCAAACTACTACAGGAGATACGGCTTATATATATGTTGGTGCTCTAAATACGGTTGGATCGGTTGTGCACCAGGTTGATGCAGGTTTACAGTTCAATTATGGTGATGGTGTTGATCCGATGTATGCAACGGAGGAAACGTGGGCAATGACATCGTTAGATATGGGGAGTGTAATATCTGGAAGCCCAGCAAATTTTAAAATGGGGACAAATGCTTTTATGAAATTCTATATTCCAGCCAATAATCAAGCCGCATTGTCTGTAAGTGGTACCGCGAAAGATGGTAGTGCACTAACCGCGACAATGGTATGGAATGTTAGTGCAACTAAGGGATTCACAACATCTGGATCATTAATGCAGGTAAAGCGAATCACTTCAATTGCTCAATTGTACAAACATGAAGATTTAACCACAGGAAGCTATATGAATAATGTCCAATGGAATAACGTAAAGGTCGGGACCGTTTCTGGTAGTGAACAACTAATGAATGCTTCTACAACCTCGTCTGGCTGCGGATACAAGACATCAAATATTTTGGTAGAGTGGACCTCTTGGGCTCAAGAGGTAATAAGAGTGAAGACCGGCACTTTGTAATTTATTAAAAAATGTTGCACCCGAGAATTTGGGTGCAACATTTTTATACGCATTATAGTCATGATAGTAGATATATAATATGGGGAGGTTAACTTATGAAAAAAATGCTCTGCTTTACGCTGGCTTTACTAACCATAATGTTATCGGCATCATCTGTATCAGCAAA